>JAUIMD010000460.1 GCA_030433225.1 Bacteroidia bacterium | reverse complement strand
GCGGATGTAAATTACCGCAAACGAAGAATAGCCAATTAATATCACCACCACGAAGGTGATGACGGTGTTCCACAATACTTTGCCTTTTTTCAGGGTGTACATAATGCCAAAAACAGCCAGTGCAATTACGGCAACAATAAAAAACAACACCCCGCTGTTGAATGGCAGTCCAATTACATTTACAAAGAACAATTCAAACGCCGCAGCCAGTTTCACGGTTCCGGGAATAATTCCATACATAATTACCAGCAAAATAATGCCTGAAACGGCAATGGCTATCCAGGTACCTTTGGTGGTGGGTTTGTATTTGCGGAAATAGTAAACCAGGCCTATAGCCGGGATGGTAAGCAGGTTTAGGAGGTGAACCCCAATAGAAAGTCCAACTACGTAACCAATCATAATAATCCATCGGTTGGCATGTGGTTCATCAGCTTCGTTTTCCCATTTTAAAATGGCCCAAAAGGCCACCGCTGTAAACAACGATGATGAGGCATACACCTCGCCTTCAACAGCCGAAAACCAAAACGTATCAGAAAAGGTATACGCCAATGCTCCTACCAGGCCGGCTCCCATAATGGCAACAGTTTCGCCAAGGCCAGGGTTTTCACCCCTTTTTACAAGCAATAGTTTGGCCAGGTGCGTGATGGTCCAGAATAAAAAGGCTATGGTAAAGGCACTTGCAAGGGCACTCAGTGAGTTCACCA
Organism: Bacteroidia bacterium; assembly: GCA_030433225.1. Classification (GTDB taxonomy): domain Bacteria; phylum Bacteroidota; class Bacteroidia; order Bacteroidales; family UBA5342; genus JAUIMD01. The sequence goes on along the minus strand of JAUIMD010000460.1, from coordinate 2,144 downwards.
TGAGGGCCACCTTTGATGGATCGGGTGCAAAAAGGGTAAAAATGCGTCCGGTCAGCATAAATACCGGTGCTCCCGGGGGATGACCAACGAGCAATTTGTAGGCACTGGCAATAAATTCGCCACAATCCCAGAAGCTCGCTGTTGGCTCCATGGTGGATAAATATACAAACGCCGAAATGGCAAACGTAAACCAGCCGAGAATTACATTCAGTTGGGAATACTTTTTCATATGATTATTTATTTTATTCATGCTGATGATGGAAATTATTGGCAACTTCTTTTTTTGTGCTGTTGATTATTTAAAATGATCGAACGTGACGATTACTCATGCTTCGGTTTTTTACTGATTTGGTGATGCTTCAGCCTTTGCATGACTAAGCGCTACCTCTTGTTCAATAAAATCAATAAGGGTGTGTATAATTTTTATGTGGATTTCCTGAATGCGGTCCGACCAGCTAAAGTGTGGTACCCGAATTTCTACATCGGCAAGGGCGGCCAGTTTACCCCCATCTTTACCGGTTAGGGCAACAACTTTGGCCCCCATATTTTTAGCCGACTCTGCCGCTTTAAGTACGTTGCCCGAATTGCCGCTGGTGCTAATGGCAAACAGCACATCTTCGGGTTTTCCAATGGCATCCACCATGCGCGAAAAAATGCTTTCAAAGCCATAGTCATTTGCGGTGCACGAAATATGCGAAGCATCGGTAAGGGCAATAGCGGCCAATGGGGGGCGGTTTTCGCGGTAACGCCCGGTCAGTTCTTCGGCAAAGTGCATGGCGTCACACATGGATCCGCCGTTGCCGCAGGTCATCACCTTTCCTCCATTCAAAACCGAATGGGCTAAAATTTCACCTGCAACTTTAATTTTTATGAAATTGGCCTCATCGGCCATAAAATTGGATAATACCTGGTAGGCTTCCTGAAAATGTGCTTTTATTTTGTCCACACTAACCAATTTTCATTTTGTAGTTAAAATGTTCTGTTCTAGTAGGTTTCCGATTTTTTGAAGAAACCCCAACAAAAGTACAATAAAAAAGCAATTTTCATAGTTCGATGCCTTGATATACAGGGGAGAAGTCGCAGCATAGTTGCTGCCGAAATACCAGGGGTGAGTTGCACCTTTCCACCTGTGTTTTTTGACGTTATGGGGTTGGAGCCTGTTAATGCACCGCTTAATTTTTTTGGAATCAAAGTTTTGGCTTTTGGAGTGCCGTAAAATTGGAAGGATGGAAGCAAGGGGCATGGTAATAGCAGGGCACCACCTCCCCAATGCGTTTAGTCGCACACCATACCTGTGGCGCTTAAAAAACTTAAGTATTTTTAGGCTTCTTTAAATACCTTGCGGGGCGTCATCTGTAGTTTAGAAAACTTACATTTGCTTTATGGACAATCAAAAAGACGAAATTGTTATCCACTTTAAAGATATTCGCCGCTATTATTACATTGGGGATGAAACGGTTAAAGCGCTGAGTGGCCTGAACCTTACCATCAGGAGGGGAGAATATGTGGCCATAATGGGGCCTTCGGGCTCGGGAAAAAGCACCTTGATGAACATCACAGGTTGTTTGGATACGCCCACCCACGGGCAGTACATTTTAAACGGACACGATGTAAGTCAGCAAAACGATCAGTTTTTAGCCCACATTCGCAACAAGGAAATCGGTTTTGTATTTCAGACCTTTAACCTTCTCAATCGTTATTCGGCCATTGAAAATGTGATGCTGCCGCTCATTTATGCAGGGGTGCCCAAGCATGAACGCATTGAACGTGCCCAAAAAGTGATGAAAAGCGTAGGGCTCGACAAACGGATGTACCATAAACCCAACGAAATGTCTGGGGGGCAGCGACAGCGCGTAGCCATTGCCCGGGCGCTTATCAATGATCCTTCCCTGATTTTGGCGGATGAGCCCACCGGAAACCTTGACTCCAAAACGTCGGTGGAAATTATGAAGCTTTTTCAGGACATCCATGCACAAGGCAATACCATTGTACTGGTGACTCACGAGGAGGACATTGCACAGCATGCCCACCGCATTGTGCGTATTTTGGACGGCGCCATTGAATACGATGTGGTAAACGAAGATGTAGTACAGATTAGCTAACATGGAAAATAAAATTTATACCAAAACCGGCGACAAAGGCAA
>JAUIMD010000459.1 GCA_030433225.1 Bacteroidia bacterium | reverse complement strand
CCCTCCATTGCTATTGGGTGAAATCTCCGCAACAATGGTACAACGATTTAAAATATATTTATGAGCGCACCGGCCGTCCGCTTTGGATTACCGAATGGAACAACGGAGCCAACTGGACCACTGAATCGTGGCCGGCAGGTAATCGTGAGTACAACGATGCGAATGCACAAAAACAACTGAACGACATGATGGGCATACTGGAGGTATTGGATACCGCCAGTTTTGTAGAACGGTATTTTATATACGATTGGGTACAAGACTGCCGTGCCATGGTATTAAACAATCAACTGACAAAGGCCGGGGAATATTATGCCGCCAACCCATCACAAATAGCGTATAACGAAAAAAACGACGTTAAACCCCATTGGAACTATAAGGAACCGGAACTTGCTTACCGTTACCTGGCATTCTCGCAAAGTAACCGTTTAAGCTGGACGGATCCCAACGGTGAGTTAACCAAGGGCTATTTGCTGGAGAAAAAGGCCGGATCCGGTGAATACACCACGGTGTATGAAGGTACAGACGCTGCGGTGGATTTTTACCTGGATCCGCTGGATAAAGAATTAACCGGTACCATTACCTACCGTTTACGCATTTTAACTGCCGACGGTTCCTACCTTTCATCCAATGAAGTAAGTTATTTCCAAACCGGTGGAAAGGATCAGGTACAGGCCGGCAATTTTGATGTGTCGGGTACCGAATGGCAAAGTGCTCTATTCTCCGAAAAATACGAAAGCGTTCCGCTGGTGGTGCTGGGCGTGCCCACTTTTAGTAATTTTGTTCAAATCACACAGCGGGTGAACAGCGTTTCCACCACTTCGTTTAAACTGCGCTTTGAGCCCTGGCTGTATTTAAATAATCCTGAGCTTCCTAAAACAGATCAAATTACAGCGCTTGCTTTGCCTGAGGGGCCGTATAATTTTGCAGGCTTAAAAGCCGAAGCGCAAAAGGTAACGCAAGTGGATCGCAACTGGCAAAGTGTTACATTCTCACAAAGTTTTGATTCTGCTCCGGTCATATTTGCCACGGTTTCCACCATACGAAAGGCCTATCCGGTAACGGCGGCCGTTCAAAATGTGACAGCTACGGGATTTGAACTGTGCCTGAAAACGGAAGAAGCCAATACGGATGACCTGGTTCCGGAAGACGTTACCATACTTGCTGTAGAAGAAGGAACTGGCGCCATAAATGACAAGCGCATTGTGGTACAAAGCAATGAGGCTGGCAATGGAATAGGTTCCTTACCTTATAGTGTGGATTTGGATACCTCTTTTAAAGAACTGGCGGTATTTGCTGGTCTTCAATCTGCTGAGGATGCGTTTGCATCCACTGTGCGGTACTACAAATCGGGAAATAACAACGTAACTTTTTTAAAGCATAGGGAAACTTCCGGTGGACCTTCCAGCATGAAAAAGGACCGTTTTGGATGGATGTTAATGGATTTATCGCCGGGGCAAACTGTACCCAATTTCATTTCGGGCGAAACACTGGAGCAGGTTCAGTTTTACCCCAATCCGGTTCAACATACATTACACCTGAATCTACAAAAAGGACTCAGAGCAGAAATTTTTGATTTGGTAGGAGTAAAACGTTTCGACCAAACGGTAACTGACCAGTTAAATGTGTCGCATTTGCCAAAAGGCATGTATGTATTACGGGTGAAGGGATATCAACCGGTAAGTTTTATAAAACAATAAAGAGGCGCACCTCTTTAAATGGAGGTAGTCCTAAAGTCGATTGAAAAACAATTATTAGAAATATGAAAAGAGGAATTTGGAAACCATTGTTTAAGCAAATCCTGGTGATGAGCAGCTTGCTGATGATCAGTATATGGTTTGTTTCCTGTAAAGATGAGTACGTATACGACGACAAAGAGCCTGAATGGCTGGGCGCCAGTATTTACGATTACCTGAAGTCAGAAGGAAATTATACCACGTTTGTTAAAATTATTGAGGAAACGGGGTTTACCAATGTTTTGGCCAAAACGGGAAGTAAAACACTGTTGGTAGCCGATGATGAAGCATTTACCCGTTTTTACCAAAGCAATGCCTGGGGGATAAGCAGTTATGCCGATTTTTCGGATACACAGAAAAATCTATTGCTGAAATTCAGCATGATTGACAATGCGTACCTGATAGAAACCCTGGCTAATTATTACAACGGTGAGCTTCAACTTGGGGTTGCATTGCGTCGTGCTACTTCAATTTCACCCATCGACACGGTTCCCTTTGAATCAGGAGATCAGTTGCCCGCAGGAGCGTGGTGGAATCGTTTCAGAGACAATGGAGTGCATTTGTTGAAAAATTCTTCATCGTGGCCACTTGTATATTTTCTGCAAAGTACGTTGGACAACACCGGTGTACATAATGATGATTTTGAACTGATTACCGGATCTGATCGGGAATTTAATGATGCCCATATCTTTAGCAGTAAAGTAATTGAGCGGGACATCGTATGTAAAAACGGGTACGTACATAAGCTTGAGGATGTGCTGATTCCACCGGTAAACCTAGCCGACCAGTTAGGTCAGGATACTGAAACCAGTTTGTTCTCCACCTTATTAGAGCGCTTCAGCGCCCCTTATTACGATGGAACACAAACAACAGAATACAACCTGAGCAATCCTGGCAATCCCATTGATTCCATATTTGAAAAACGGTTTTTCTACGTCAATGAGCAAACCGGTTTTGGTCAAATAAATTACCCTAACGGGCAAACAATAGATGAGGACTTATTACTGCCCTTCGATCCGGGAGATAACAGCTACGTTCCTTCGGGTTTTGGTTCTGCATTACAGTCGGATATGGCTGCGATTTTTGCTCCCACCGATGCGGCATTGAATGCCTATGAC
>JAUIMD010000458.1 GCA_030433225.1 Bacteroidia bacterium | reverse complement strand
AATGGAGACGGCAAAATAAAAGACGATTACCGCGTAACTGGCTGGGGCAAAATATTACGAAAATTATACCTTGATGAGGTACCCCAATTTTTAAATGTTGTAAAAGGGGATATGAACCTGATGGGGGTACGTCCGGTAACTTCGGCGCGCTTGCAGGAATTTCCTGCGGATTTGGTACTTGCCCGTCAGGCGTTTAAACCCGGTTGCATTCCTCCTTATGTTTCATTGCGTTTGGGCGATGAGCGGGGTAACATGCGGGCAGAACGTATTTACCTTAATGCCAAAACCAAAAAAGGGGTAATAACAGATGTGAAATTTTTAAGTCTGGCCGTATACAATATAGTACGAGGCAAAATGTGGAGCGCATAACCTTAAAAATAAGCGGTTAAAAAAAAGGTGTGGTCACTGTTGAAGTATTCACACCCTTTTTTTGTGGGGATTTATTTATGCGCCTTACGCCATTCCCTGGTGTTCTTTATTTAAAAGATCCAACACTGTTTTAACCGGATTAAAGGTGGTAACTGGTACTTGCACAAAAATGGTATTCCAATCGCTCATGGCACCGTTCCATAAACCCGGCAGTTCCATGGCCTTCAGCGATTTTCCACCCTGTGATTTTTCTGCAATAAAACCTGCAAGGTTATCGCGGTATTGCATCAGGTCAAATTTTTTGCCTTCAAAATTTACAATTCCACAAACCAGGTCGGTAATGTTGGCAAAACTGGATTTTTGTAAAATTTCTGTTTGGTGTGAATTTTTCAGGTTTACCTGTGCAGTTTCCACCAACTGAAGGCTCTGAGCGTTGTTTTCGTGGGTTACCCAGAAAGGACCACCCCCAGTATTACTCGCCTCAATAACTCCGCAAACCCGTACCGGTCGGTTCAATTTGTCAAGTAAAAATGCCGTTTGTTTTTCGGGTGTAAGGTGTTCAAATTCATCATTAACGGAATACCCCAGCTGATTGCGTAAATACCCCGTAATTTCCTTCACCTCCTTTTCGGCCAGCACTTTTTCCTGGTTTATTTTCCTGCAATAGGCAAAAATAGTTTCCTGTACTTCCAGCAAAACCCCCGCCAGTGCTTTTTTGTAGGTTACCGTGTCATCCACCAGCCATTCTGCCGCAACGTTATCAACGTTTTTTATAAACAGTACATCGGCCATCAGCTCGTTCAAATTCTTTAAGAGCGCACCATGTCCCCCGGGCCTGAACAGTAAATCTCCATTTTCGAGGCGGAAAGGAGAATTATCAGGATTTACTGCCAGTGTATCGGTAGCCTTGTCCTGAACCGAAAAAGATAGGATATATTTGACTTTATATATGGCTTCAAAAGTTGGGACTGTGAGTGCCAGGTGTTGTTTGATAAGAGGCATGTGTTCCTCCGAAACGGTGAAATGAAGTTGAACTTCACCGCCTTTTTGTACCCCATATAAGGCACCCTCCAGCAGGTGTTCGTCAATGGCTTTACGAACCGTGCCTCCTTCATACGCATGAAAAGACAGCAGTGCCTTAGGCAGTTTGCCATAATTTAACCCACGGTCTGACAGCAGGGCATCTACCACCGCTTTGTCCTTTTGGGCTACCAGGTCGTCAAATGTTGCTGCGCTTGAAAAGGTGTTGCGCAATTCTTCATAAAACGCAAAATTCCTGATGTGTCTGTAGAATTTTCGAATGCCCTCATCTTCGGCACTCGTTTCCCCTTCAAGAAAATTATACAATAGTTTAAACATGCGGCTTGCTGCCCCTGATGCCGGCACAAATTTCAGGATGGTTTTGGAGCTTTGCTGCTGCTCGTAATGCGTGGAATAGTGTTGAACTTGCTGAGCGCTTAATATTCGTATTCCATCACCGGGCTCAACCGGTTTTTTCAATTGCATATCCGGAAATCCGGTTACAAACCGATTTAACTGTTCCCCGGCAATTTTCGTGGTTAGTCCATGAGCGGCAATCTGCGCTTCATCTTTCGGGCTGAAAATCATCTGTCTTTGTTTTTTTGCGTTTATTTGGATAAACCCAACAAAGATAAGCGCAATTCACCGAATGCATAGGGCGATCAAATTAAAAAATAAGCAGGTGGTGAATTTTATCGGAAATCGGCATGGTATTCATTTTATGATTTACATCAGTTTATGGCGTCCCGTCCTTGAAATTATTGGTGTAAACGTTCTATTTTTTGTAAATTAGGTTAATCATCAAATAAAAATACAGCTATGGATAAATTGTTCGTACTTCCCGCGTCTTTTGAGGACAAGGAAGCCAATCATGGAGTCAAGTATTTTTGCACCGATTGTGCATTGGTACTGGGGTTTTTATCCTATTTCCCTGATATAAAAAAACACATTGAAATAGAAGAAATTCCCTTTGGAAAACCCCGTAAAGCAATTGTGAATTTGCTGGGAGAAGCACATCAAAGTTGCCCTGTTCTGGTGCTGGACGATAAGGAGTTGGATCTTTTCCCCGGCATTGTCATTCACCAGGAAGGTGACAAACATTTTATTAATGATCCCAAACACATTACCCTGTACCTGGCCGATAAGTACAAAGTGAGTCATCCACACTGACAAGGGCAAAAACAAAATAAACCCGGTTCCAAACGAGCCGGGTTTTTTATGGCCTGTACTGTAAATTGTATGTAAATATTTAGATTTTTTCTAAAGATTGACTTAATATACATTTAAAAAACTATTTTTGTTTCAACAAATACAATGATGCGTGTATGACCTGTAGAGCGCATTTCTAAAACCATGATATGAAAAAGATTATACTTCCCTTGTTAGTGGTGCTTTGCTTCATAAAAGTACCGGCACAGGTGGTGAACGAACATATTTCAAGCACCACTATTTACACCTTTTTGG
>JAUIMD010000457.1 GCA_030433225.1 Bacteroidia bacterium | reverse complement strand
CAATTTCTCCATAATAATACTGAAACATGTTCATCAGCTCTACCCCTTCAACCGGAACTACCATCACCTGTGCCGTGGATGAAAACGTGGTGGCGCTGGTTTTATTCACGTATTGTTTTACCCCGGATGCATAGAGATTCAGCGGACCATAGTCGTGTTTTGCTTCTCCGTAAATGTAATCGCGCAGAAGGTGTACCTGGTTTTGCCATTGGATGCTTATCCTTTTTTTATCAAGGGAATACGTACATTGAAGCTGAGCCGCTTTCTCGGATTTTAAATCCGGATTTCCAATGTAATCGTATCCATCCTGTGCATTAAACAGGTAGAAACCAAACTGTTCAGAGAGGGTTGGCAACCGTTGCCCCAGTCCTGCGGTTATTGCTAGTCCTGTATGCGAAGCAAGGCTCCAGTCGGCGGATAAAAAAGCGGTATACACCGGCATTACGTAGGTTTTACGCACATCGTACCCTAACACTTCGAACTGATGCACTCCCTGGTCGGTCAGCAGTTTGGATGCGCTTAAATCGACACGTACGCCGGCTTCCAGCACAAGGTTTTGCCATTGATGGTTGTAGGAAGAAAAAAGCCCTGCCACATTGCGCAGGTTTTCCGGCCAGGTTTCCACAAACATGGGGGGTTCACCGGGGTTAGAGACATTGTGCATAAACATGGTCATTTCTGCTTTCGACCAATTGGTATAATTTTCCAGCTTGAAGGTAAACCAGCGGGACGCATCAACTACCCAATTGGCCTGCACAAATGCGCCATAGGTTTGGCTCCACCCCGGCATATCCATGCGCATGTACACCGAATCCACCTGCCCTGAAAACTGATTCTCAACCATAAATAAACTATCGCGCTGCGAATCGTCCATCAGGTGATACACGGTGTTGGCATACATTTTAGCACGCAGGTAGCGTAATTTTTTTTGCGTTGCAGGAGCAGCATAACTCAACGAAAAAATGCGTCCCTGCGCCAGGGCAACATCCATGGGCAAGGCAGGATAACCTACATCGTAGGCATCGTCCAAAATAGCATCCAGCCTAAAAACGTGTCCGCCATTTGTTTGGTAGAGCAAACTGTTGTGCAGGTTCCATTTTCGGTATTGTGTATACGGAACTACTTCCCCATTTCCATCCAAATAGGCTTTAAAATTGCGGTACACGCCACTTACCCGCCATGCCCATTTTTCTTTTCCATAATTGAGCCGGGCAAAAGCGGCCACCCCGTTTGATGCCGACTCGTAGGAAGTACCTGCCCCGGCTTCAAAAGCGTTGAGTTGTGGCGTTTGCAGTTGCATGTTGTACGAGCCGCCGAACGTGCTTCCATAAAGGGCGCCACCCGCCCCTGCCGGGTAGTTAATGGCTTTCAGATTCACCGGTTCCACGTAAGAAGTGATGGGATCCATTTTATCGGTGCAGGCTCCAAACATTTTCATGCCATCAATGGTCACGTTAATTTGGCCTCCGGTAAAGCCGGCCACACCAGGTTCCCGGGCAAATGGCCCCCTGCTTATGGTAGTTATGCCCGGTACCCGTTCGTTAATGGCATCAATGTTGCCCGTTGGGTTAGGCAACAAAAATTGCCGGGTGGAAACCGCTTCCTGCAACTGGTTGGTAACGGTAACCGTGTTTAACTGAATGGTATCGCCCGGATTCCAGTCAACTAACCCTTTTCCCGCTACCATTGGACAAAGAAACACCAGGAAAAGCAGAACGAATGTTGTTTTTTTCATGCGTTGATTGGTTGTGAACACCCGGTTGAAGAGAACCGCACAACCGGGTGCCAGGTGAATAACGTTAAAACGTCACATCAAAGTCAATCTCGTCGCTGATTACTTTTCCATTGGCTTCCAGCATAACATTCAGGCGCCACCAGCCGGTCATGGTAAAGTTTACCACCCCTTTATAATGGCCGGTTTCTGAATGTTCAGGTTGCTCGTTGTTGGGCGATCCATGGTTCATGGAAGGCATTTCCGGCTCAAAGGTGAGTTTGGCATTTTCCACTGCCGGAAAGGAATGCATGTTCTCACGGTAATGAAGGGTGAATTCCAGTGGATTTTTTCCTACCATGGGGGCGGTGGGCTGCACCAGCGACAGAAAGTAGGTTGTACCGGATTCTGCATCCAGTATACGTACAAGTCGCGCTTCTTCAGGTTCTATAACCTTGGGCAGGGTAAGGCTCACATGGTCCGTTTTCCCCTGTGCTTCTATATCCACCTCCAACGACCAGCCTTCGTCCGGGTTACTGGGCATAATAAACACAACAGCCCCTTCAAAAAACTGCTCCTCGTTCGCAAGGTTGGATGGATTTTCAAAAGGCGCTGCATGCGTCATTTTCACCATATGCATGAGCGGCTTTAAAGAAATCTCTGCCGCGGTAATTTCCGCTTTGCTGTCAGGTTCAGAGAGGCGCAAATAAATAGGATTGTAACCGGCAAACAAGGAGTCGTTTGCAAATAATTCAACCTGAAACATTCCATTGTCAGACTCAGAACTGGCAATGCGCAGTTTATCCGGCTCTGTGTTATCTGGCTGGTTTTTGTTATCCTCACATTGTAAAAAAAGTACGGCCATTAAAAACGCCGCTATCGGGTATTGTAAAAATCTCATTTTGGGTTTAATTAAACGATAAAACTGACCGATGCGCAACATGCCCCGGTACCAACCTCAGGCAGTTTACGACGGTATTTAAAAGACTACACGTTAAAAGCTCCCAAAAGGGCCTGAAACGTATAAAAAAGAAATAAAAACCGGGAAAAATCAGATATGTTGCGGAGGATGAAATACCGATGTGAGAAACAGAAAACGGTAGCTATGTTCAATTTCTTCTGCATAGGGTATTGAAAAAGTGCAG
>JAUIMD010000006.1 GCA_030433225.1 Bacteroidia bacterium | reverse complement strand
CCGAAGGCGACATGATGGGAGGACCATTTGTAAGCGAAACCATTTTGGATGAAGACAACCAGCAAGTGATTACGGTAGAAGGATTTGTGTATGCCCCTAACAAAGAAAAACGCAACCTGATGCGCCAACTGGAAGCAATTTTATACACCGTAAAACTGAGTAATTCCAAGTCCGAAGCGGGTGCAGCCGCCATAAATTAAGCGTTTATACTATCTTTGTAAACAAACGTTGCCCACTAATTTTTCTATAGCCTGATTCCCCTTCGTATCAGACAAACGAAATGGCGACGCTACCAATACTAATTAGTTTAAAATAACCTATAAATGGATAACCCAATAATAGTAGGCATCACCCATGGAGACATCAATGGCATTGGCTACGAGCTCATTATAAATACCTTTAGTGACGAACGCCTATTGGAATTATGCACTCCTGTAATTTATGGAAGTTCAAAGGTTTTGGCCTATCACCGCAAGGTATTGAATGCAGGCAACTTTAATGTGAACAACATTAATTCGGCCAAAGATGTACACCACGGACGCATCAACCTGGTAAACTGCGTAAACGACAACATTAAAGTTGAACTGGGCAAGCAGACCGATAGTGCGGGTGAGGCTTCGTTTGCTGCACTCAGCAAGGCTACCGAAGAGCTAAAGAACGGCCATATTGATGTGGTGGTAACCTGCCCCATTAATAAGTTTAACATTCAATCCGCAGAGTTTTCATTTCCGGGCCATACCGAATATTTGCAACAGGAATTTGAAGCCAAAGACAGCCTGATGTTAATGATTAGCGATGTGATGCGGGTGGGAGTAGTTACCGGCCACATTCCTATTACCCAGGTAAGTGCCAGCATTTCAGCCGAAAAAATTGAACGAAAACTAAAAATTCTGGTGCAATCACTGAAACGCGACTTTAACATTCGCAAGCCGCGCATTGCCGTATTAGGCTTAAACCCGCATGCAGGCGATGATGGCATTATTGGTACCGAAGACAAAGAAATTATTGCCCCGGTAATTGAAAAACTACGCAAAAAAGACCACATTGTATTAGGTCCTTTTGCTGCCGATGGATTTTTTGGATCGGGTGATTTTGCCAAGTTTGATGGAATATTGGCCATGTATCACGACCAGGGATTAATACCTTTCAAGGCGCTTACCATGGATAGCGGCGTAAATTACACGGCCGGTTTGAGCATTGTGCGTACCAGTCCGGCACATGGCACAGCCTTTAACATCGCTGGCGAGGGCAAGGCCAATGTTCAGTCGTTCAGAGAAGCCATTTATACTGCCATAGATGTGCACAAAAACCGCAAGCTATTTGCCGATGTAAACAAAAATCCGTTAAAAAAGCAGCATGTTTACGATCCGTACAAAACACGTGACGTTTCGGTACAGGAGCTGGAAAAAGAAGTAAAAACACCAGACAATCTGGAGTAACATACAAAATCAATATGATTAAGGTCAATCCAACGGGGTTGGCCTTTTTTGTGAGGGTATGTTTGGGTATGGCCCGGTTTTTCCAATTACAAAATGCCAAACCGCCTTAAAATAGGTGTTGATAAACGTAAAGCGCGGAAAAGACTGCTGCAATGCTTCGAACTTTATGGCACGTAAAAAATCGTACAACAACAGGTATACGGTGGAAAATATGCGTTTCCACCAGGCGCGATGTTTGCGGGCAAACAGCAACTGGTTGCGCGTCATGTAATAAAATACAAAGGGCGAATCCTTTCTGTCACGGTTTTCCACCTTGTGTATAAAACGGGTATTTGGCAAAACCATTACCCGGGATACTGACCGTGCCCGCACACAAAAATCGTATTCTTCGAAATAGTGGAAAAAGCGCTCATCAAACAGGCCAATCTCCTGTACTAAAGAAACGTCTGCTAATAGCGTAGATCCCGGCACATAATCCACCTCCTCTACTCTTTCTACCGGAATAACCGGTGAAACTTTCCCTGTGCACCAACGGGTAATAAATCCGGCTTGCCATACCTTATCCGGAGCATTCTCAAAATAATTGATTCCACCTACAATTTTTACCGTTGGGTGCATTTCAAGATAATGAAGCATTTGATGCAAAGAATCATCTACGAGCAATACATCGTTGTTCAGTAAAAAAAAGTGGGTAAAGTCTTTTTCTAAAAGGTATTTCAGGCCCTGATTTACTGCCCCAGCAAAACCCAGGTTTAAGGAGTTTTGTTGGAATTTTATAGGCATTTCAAAATCGTCCAATTGTGCAGCAGTAAGTGGGAATTCATCTGAATTATCGTAAAGCAAAATGGTTGGGTTCAATTCAGGGGCAAACCACTCCACTGACCGTAAACATGCCAGGGTGTCTTCCGGTGAGTTATAATTAATAATGATGATGGCCAGCTTAGTCATTCGCCTGAATTTGTGTTGCTGATAGGTTGGAGTATATTGCCAATTGCATTACAAAGTATGGAAAAGTATCCAATTCTCCGGTTAGGCTGATAAACACAAAATACCCTAAAAGCATAAAAAGCAGGTACAAGTTTTCAAGTGATGGGGTGCGCTTATAGGCTTTAACGGTTTGAAAAATGCTTCCGGCAAAAAATAAAAAATAGGAAAAAACACCGGCAATACCAGCCTCTAAAAGTTGTTTTATCCAAAACGATTCGGCACCCCCCAAACCGTCATTTTTTTGCCGGATAAAATCGGCAACCGCTCCAAATCCTAATCCGAAAGCACGATTACCTTCCAACACCTGCCAGGTAAATTGGAATTTAGCGCTTCGATCGGGAAAAGTGGAACCTTTTAAGGCTTCAGGTGCATCGATACCCCGAAACGCCTCCCCTATAAAATCTTTAAATTCGGTAATCCCAATCAGAATTCCCCCCAAAAGCAGCACTACCGGAATACCCAAAAGTACTTTGTTGGAGGTGGATTTATACAGCAGAGCAACTCCCAAAACGGTAGAAAGCAAACCAACCGACAGTGCTGCTACCGCGGCCCTCGAATTGGCCAACAGCAGGTTTACCGATAACACCACCACCAAAGCGTACCATAAAAGCTTAGTACGCATTATAGAAGTTCGCACCCATTCAACTGAGAAAGCAGGGATAAACAGTGCCAGTATTCCACCATAAGCAATCGGATGAAACACAACCGATTGAATGCGCCCTTCAATGCCAAACCTGGTTTCGGGGATATAGGTAAACACCAACTGATCATTCCCTATGGCGCGTGCTTTTTCTACAAAAAAATCGATAAATGGGTTAGTTCCGGCAATCTTTGTAAGCAGTCCATACACACCCACCAGTAAAAAAACGGCAGCAAAGGCAGAAACGGCCAGGCGTAACTCCCGCCTGCTTTTAAGGGTAAACGCCAGCATTACAAACAATGCCACATACTCGAATCCAAACAATGTAAGGCCTTTAATGGCCTGTTTAAAATGGTGCAAATGTGCCGCGAACAACACCAATTGCAGTAAAACGAAAAGTAGAAAAGGGAGAAAGAACACGTGCTTTTTGATATCCGTATAAACGTTGTGCAACGGTAAATTTCGTTTCACAAAAAGCAGGAGTAGCACCACGGCCATGCCCCTACCCAGTGTTATAAGCGGAAAATCGGGCAAATGCCACAAAAGCATCGGCTTAATTAACACTACTTTTAGTGCACTATATCCGATGAGCGCCCCGGTGAAACGAAAATACGCCCAGGCACTAAACCCCACCAGTACTAACCAATATATAAGGATATGAATTTCCACTTTTACTAAGGTGAGCTACGAATATAATGCTATATCTGCAATAAAAAACACCCATTGCTTTTTGTGCACGTATAGTGGCAACACTTTATAAAACGGGATCCGTCGCAACGAAAAAAATCCCCAAAGCTACGCTCTGAGGATTTTATATGTTCGTTAGGCACTTCGCTACAAGGGGAAGATGCCATTTTCGGCAAGATAATCGGTAACCCTTTGCACACTTTTATCCGTTTTGCCGGGCTCTAAAACCAGGCTTGGCTTTTGGGGAACTTCGTATGTGGCAATTACTTCTTCGGCCAATGGGTTTTCGCCTTCTTCAATTCCCTTGAAAAACTCAGGTTTAAAGCTTTGGCAAAATTTCATATCGGCATTGATATACAAGAGGTGGAACCGTTCTTCACCCACGATAGATGCAATTTGCGAACGGGTGGCTTCGTCGCTGGAAATAAACGAGCAGATGGTTATTATTCCCTGATCGTTCAACGTTTTACACACTGTAGCCAATTTCAGCAAATGCTCGTCGCGATCAGCTTTCGCCAGGTCGTATTCCTTGGTAAATCCCGATCTTAAGGATGAACCATCCAACAGCACAACCGTTGCACCCGCATCAAACAGGTTCTTTTCCAGGGCAAAAGCCAGTTCATTTTTACCGCTTCCGTGCAGGCCGGTAATCCATATGGTTTCTCCTTTTTGGTTAAAACGTTTTTCGCGTTCCGCTTTCGAAATCAGGCATTCCCCGCTGGCAATGCGCGCCTTTTCCTCTACCGATATTTTTGAAGGCAGGTTTGCGTCCGAAAGTTTATCCAAAATCATACCCACCGCGCTGGTGTTGTTGGTAATGGGGTCAATCAGAACAAACGATCCGGTATTTTTATTTTTTTGATACGGATCAAAGAAAATCGGTTTGGCGGTTGTAAACACCACACGCCCTATTTCGTTCAATTCCATGTGGTCAATCTGACTTTTCTCCAGGGTATTCACATCAATTTTATACGAGATGGTATCCACCCTGGCCTTGGTGGTATTGGTGGTATGTTTAATAAAAAACTGGGTATTCGGATCCATGGGTTTCTCATCCATCCACACCAGCATGGCTTCAAAATGGCGATCAACACGCGGCAGGTTATCCGGGTGCACCAGCATTTCCCCGCGCGAAATATCAATTTCGTCTTTCAGCGTAATGGT
This sequence comes from Bacteroidia bacterium, assembly GCA_030433225.1. GTDB lineage: Bacteria > Bacteroidota > Bacteroidia > Bacteroidales > UBA5342 > JAUIMD01. The sequence goes on along the minus strand of JAUIMD010000006.1, from coordinate 10,680 downwards.
AACTCCTTGTGGAGGAAAGGCCTCGTCAAGGTCGCCGTCAAACGTTGTAATGCTGGTTACAATAGATTTTTTACGCGATGGAAGCGCCATCACCTCATCGCCTTTACGCACTACACCCGATGCTACTTTAGCAGCAAACCCGCGAAAATCTTTATCGGGGCGCAACACATACTGCACCGGATAGCGGAAATCTTCAAAATTCCGGTCGCTGCTGATGTGTACGGTTTCCAGAAACTCCAACATCGGTTTTCCATGGTACCAGGGTGTTTTATCCGATAAATCCACCACATTATCGCCTTTTAAAGCCGAAAGCGGTATAAACGTCCGGAATGTTTAAGTCGGTAATAAAGTCTTTGTAATCCAGACAAATTTTGTCAAATACTTTTTGGTCAAAATCCACCAAATCCATTTTATTTACTGCCAGCACCACGTGCTTAATGCCCAACAGCGATACCAAAAAGGTGTGCCTGCGCGTTTGGGTAATTACACCCGCTGTGGCATCCACCAATACAATGGCCAGGTTAGCCGTTGACGCTCCGGTAACCATGTTACGCGTGTATTGCTCATGGCCGGGAGTATCGGCAATAATAAATTTACGTTTGTTGGTGGAGAAGTAGCGGTAGGCCACATCAATGGTTATACCCTGCTCACGTTCGGCTTTTAAACCGTCCAACAGCAAGGCATAATCTATGTCCTCACCGGCATGACCAATACGCTCGCTATCACGCTTTAAGGCCGACAGCTGGTCGTCGTACAGTTTTTTACTGTCGAACAGCAAACGACCAATAAGGGTGGATTTTCCATCGTCTACCGAGCCGGAGGTTAAAATGCGCAATAAGTCCTTTTTTTCGTCCTGGTCAAGAAATTCTTTAATATTGAGTGTCGTATCTTGTATCATTTTTTTACTGTTTTGGAAAATAGCTGAATAGTTTACTGAATTGCCGTTTGGCTTAAAAATAGCCCTCCCGCTTTTTTTGTTCCATGCTACCTTCCTGGTCAAAGTCAATTACACGGGTAGTACGCTCAGAAACGGTCACCGTCATCATTTCCTCCACAATGTCTTCAATGGTTTCGGCTGACGACTCCACAGCACCGGTTAAAGGGTAGCATCCCAGGGTACGAAAACGAACCATTTGCATTTCTGCCTTATCGGCAAGGTCTTTAGGCATGCGTTCGTCGTCTACCATAATAAGGTTTCCATCCACATTTACAATGGGGCGTTCCTTGGCAAAGTACAAAGGAACAATAGGAATGTTTTCCAAACGAATGTATTGCCAAACGTCCAGCTCGGTCCAGTTTGATATTGGGAATACCCGGATAGATTCCCCTTTGTGTACGCGGGCGTTGTAAATGTCCCACAATTCGGGGCGTTGATTTTTGGGATCCCATTGGTGGAATTTATCACGGAACGAATAAATCCGCTCTTTGGCACGTGATTTTTCCTCATCGCGACGGGCACCTCCAAATGCTGCATCAAAACCGTATTTGTTCAAGCCTTGCAACAGGGCCTGGGTTTTCATTACATCGGTATGCACTTTACTACCATGCGTAAATGGCCCAATGCCTGCTTCAAACCCTTCCATATTGGAATGTACAATGAGGTTCCAGCCGTTTTCTTTAGCATAGTTATCACGAAATTCAATCATCTCCTTGAATTTCCATTTGGAGTCGATGTGCATTAATGGAAATGGAACCTTGCCAGGCGCAAATGCCTTTTCGGCCAGACGTACCATTACCGATGAATCTTTACCAATGGAATACAACATTACGGGGTTTTCAAACTCCGCTGCTACTTCTCTGATGATGTGAATGGCTTCGGCTTCCAATTCCCGAAGATGCGTTAAACTATAATTGCTCATAAACTTAAATTTCCTTTTTTACATGCCTCTTAAAGGAGGGCAAAAGTACATTTTTTATTTCGAAATCCATACTCTAGTATACTAGTAGGATATTTTCAGTTTAAAGGAAATAAATCCACATAAACCTGTTCGCAAATATAGTGTATAGGACAAAAAACTCTAAATATTTAATCCTACTAAAACAATATGCAATTGAATTAAAAAATAGAATTTAAAACGGAAATGCAAGGGGAATAACCAACATGGAAACAATGAAACAAAGTAAATTAAGAGGGAAACCAATTTTCAGGTAATCCTGAAATTTATAATTCCCCATACCTTGAATAATTAGGTTGGTTTGGTAGCCTATTGGCGTTGAAAAACTGGCCGATGCGGCAATGCAAATGGCAATAAAAAAAGGTTTGGGATCCACCCCCAATTTTATGGCAGTTGAATAAGCGATGGGAAAAATAAATGCGGCAGCCACATTATTGGTAATCAGCTCCGTAAAAATGTTCGTCATAATGTAAATGGCCGCCAGTACACCTATTGGGCCAAACACATGAAAGGTGTCTATGGTATTTTGTGCAATAAAATCGGCAATTCCTGAGTTTACAATGGCCTTACTTACCGCAAAGGCACTGGCAATAGTAATTAATACATCCCAACTGATGGATTTGGTATAATCTTTGGCCGGCAATACCTTGGTCCACACCATAAGCACCAGTGCCACAGAAGCAAACAGGTACATGTCGTAAATGTCTTTTCCCAGCAAATAATACCTTCTGAAAACGGCCGCACCTATTACCATGGTCATTAATATCCCCAGGGACAACCACATACGGTCTCTTTTTTCGGGCTTGGTCAAATCCCCCAGGTACGATGTGGTATAGAAAACACGTGACTCTCCCCAGTCTCTAATAAAATGATCGGTAGTGATTAAAATCAAGGTATCTCCTTCTTTTAGCACCATATCACTCACATTAGTGATGCGTTCTCCATGACGGTATACCGCCATTACCACCGCATTGTAGTGCGAATAAAAATCATAGTCGCGTACAGTTTCGCCTATTCCCTGAAAACGGGGAGCAATAACGACCTCAATCTGCAACAGTTTTTCGTTGTTTACAAAATCGTCGTCAACGCCTTGCATGCAGGTAAGCTGAACCCCTTTAATTTCAAGCAATTTTTTTACACTGTTGGTGGTTCCAGCCAAAACCAGTGTATCCTGTTCTTCCAGAAAGTATTCATCGTTACTGGTTACAATCACATCTCCGTTACGTTGAATGGAATGCACCACAAAGTTTTTAAGCAACGGGTTTTTTCGATGGTAAATACGTTGGCCCACCAGGGGGCTGCCCGCCGGAACCACAACATCAAAATAATACTCCCTGGCTACCGTATACGATTGCCTGTTTTTAATTTTTTTACCGGGAAGCAGCAAGTTACCAAACACATTCATGTACACAAACCCGGCAATGGCTACCGGAAGTCCTACCTTACCAATTTCAAACATTCCAATGCCGGCCAGACCCTGTTCCAGCATCATGCCATGCACTACCAGCGTAGTGGAGGTACCGATTAATGTACAGGTTCCACCCAAAATGGTGGCGTATGAAAGGGGAATAAGGAATTTTGAAACCGGAAGGTGAAACTTTTCGGCCCAGCGCTTTATCATAGGAGCAAAAATAATCACAACCGGCGTGTTGTTCATAAACGCAGAAATGGTGGCGATAGGAAGCATGGTTTTCAGGAGCAGACGTGGCAGCGGAACTTTTTTACGGGGCAACATTACCAGGGCAATGTACTTAAGTGCACCCGTTTTTCGCACCCCTTCTGACACCAGAAAAAGTAAGGCAATGGTAATCATACCTTTGTTGGAAAAGCCTGCCAGTGCCTCCTCAGAATTTATAACCCCAATGAGTAAAAGAAACGTTACCCCAGAGTAGAAGATAAGGCCGGGACGTAGTATGTCTCGCGCCAAGGCAACGATCATAAATACAATAATGACTACAACCAGAATACCTTGTAATGACATCAACTCTTTTTTTGTGTTATTTTGATTTCTAAGGGAACCAAATATAACTAAAATAGGCAGGAATTTCCTTTCCGGCAGAAAGAGATTCGTTTATTTTTTCAGCTTCTCCACTTTAAGGGCGCTTAACTCTACTACAATAGAGCAACTCAAATTTTCAAGGCGAACCACAAGTTTTGCTCCGGCTTTTTCGTACACAATCTCGCCCTCAAATCCGGCAAAATCTCCGTGCATAATGCGTATTTTCTCTCCCGGCTTAAAATCAAGTTGTTTTACCTCAATGCTTTCCACATCTTTGGCACCACAAATAAGGCGCAGGTTATTTATTTGAGTTTCTGGAATTGGGGCCGCTTTGCCCTCAAAAGTTATATAGCAAACGATATAAGGTGAGTTCAGAATGTCATAGTATTCTTTTTCAGAAACCTTTACAAAAAGATAGGATGGCAGCAAGGGAACATCAACCGCTTTAACCCGGTCGCTCCACTTGCGGTACTGCCGAATAATGGGCAAATAGGCATCCACCCCATATTCTTCTGCAAATTGCAGCGCTTTTTTTTCGGCACGCGAACGTGTGTACAAAGCATGCCACTTATACTCACCCATAACACCAATACCCTTCTTATTGCAGGGAATGTACTCCCCGGCAATTCATTCTTAAAATTAATCTTCTACATAGCCACCGTCTACATAGCCATAGTTGTAGCCATAGCCGTAGTTGTAGGAGTAACCATATTTTCCACCCAGAATTGCTTTGCCTATAAACGGTATATTTTCTTTTTCTTTCACGACATCGTTCACCAACAGCGCCACATTTTTAATGTTGTTGTTTTCAGCGTTTTCAAGCACTTCTTTCAACAGGTTTTTGTCGGTATAATTATGACGTATTACGAATAAGTTCAAATCCACGTATGGAGAAATCCACAACCCATCAGCAACCACACCGGTTGGAGGGGTATCTACAACAATTACATCGTAGTGCTCCCGAAGGTATCCAAACAAATCCTTCATTTTTTCGGAGGTCATTAATTCTCCCGGGTTTGGAGGAATGGTTCCCGACGGAATAAAATCAAAGTTCGCGGCCTCAGGACGGATTATGATATCTTTCAAATCCACCTTGCCAGCCAGGTAATTGCTCAATCCTTTTTCGGCATGCACCCCAAGGTACGAGGTAGCTTTAGGTTTACGCAAATCAAAACCAACCAAAACTGTTTTTTTACCCGATAAGCCAAAAACACCCGCCATGTTGATGGAAATAAAACTCTTTCCCTCGCCTGGAAGCGATGAAGTCACCATTACTGATATGCTTTTGGTATTGGGCACCATAAATTCAATTCGGGTACGAATTGACCGGAAACCCTCCGTAAAACCAGATTTAATGTATTTGTACGTAACCACCCGCGCCTCTTTTTTGGTGCGGGGAATCATACCAATTAACGGCTTTTTAGTTATGCGCTCAATGTCTTTTTTAGTATGCACACGCACATCCAATACATCACCCAACACCAGAATAACAAAGGGAACCAGTAAGCCCAACATAAGACCTATGGCATAGTTAATTTTCTTTTTGTTTGCATTTACCCGCTCTGTTACCATGGGGCGGTCCAAGATTACATTATCCGAAGTATTTGAGGCTTTTGTTACCTGAGCTTCCGACAATTTTTCCAACAGAAACGTATAATACGCATCATTTACTTTAAACTTACGCTGAATCCCGATTAACTTTCGCTCGGTTGCGGGTAAGGTTTTTGCTTCCTGTTCCACCAAAGCTATTCGGTCATTTATGCTGCGCATCGCCATTTCTGAATTGGCAATGATGTTGTTGGTTGTTTCCAACAAAATCTTCTTAATGCTATTGATTTTATTTTCCTGAATTTTATAGGCAGGTGTTCCTTCCGGGTAATCAATTTGTTTGCGTTGAAATTCACCCAACTCCGCCACCAACCTGGTTACATTAGGGTCTTCAATGCCCATGGTGGTTGGTGATATCAACGTCTTTTCGCCACCCTTTTCGAGGTATTCTTTCAGGTAGTTGTAATAATCTGATTTTACCTTTAACATGGCTTCCTCCTGCTCCAGTTCATTCACCCGGTCAATCAGGGTAGATGCCTGAGCAGAGATATCCATCACCCGATTTTCTTTACGGAATTTTTCCAGTGCATTTTCAGTAATTAATAAGGAGTCTGCAATGTTTTCCAGCTGCTTTTGGATAAAATCAATCGTTTTAACAGCCTGCTCGTTTTTTCGGTTCAAGTTGTGCAATACAAATTCGTCCAATAATACGTTGGTAAAATCAATATCACGGGCAGGATTCTGGCTGGTCATCGTTACCAAAATAACAGAACCTCCATCTTCAATCATATCACTCACTTCCAGCCTTTTGCTGAACTCCATCATCAGGTTCATTTTAGACCGGTATTTGAAAAGCAGACTCAGGTCATCGTCATTCTCACCATCGCCTTGAGGCTGGTTATCCGGGTGGAATTCTGATTTATCAATTTGAAAAGAGTAAAACGGTGTACTGATAACCTGACCGTATGCAAAGTCACCTTCAAACGATGGTACATTTTGGCTTTCTACCCCTTCAGTAAATACATGGAAGGTATTTTTATCCACCTCATCAAAAGTAAAGCTGATGTTGCCAACAATGGGGTTCACCTCTCCAAAAGTGACCACAATAGGAGCATTTTTGTAATAGGGAATATCCTTAAACAACGTCTTGTTTTTATAATCCACACTCAAATCAAGGCGTTCCACTGCTTTTTCTATCAGTGAAAAGGATTTTATAACCACAAGTGAGTTGTAATAGTTCCCTCCGCCCATCATCAGGTTGGAACCTAAAAACATTTGGGTCATAGCCGATTGCGAGGTAGTTTCACTTTCTACAATTACGGTTGAACGAATGTTGCTTACGGGTAAAATGCGCTTATTGAACACATATGCCATACTTAAACCAATAAAACAGGCAATGGCAAAAAAGTACCAGTTGATAATTATTTTCCCAAACCATTTTTTAAAATCGATGGTTTCTTCCTCGGCAACGGAAGTTAGCAAATGTTGGTTTTGATGAATGTTGTTTGGTTGTTGTTCCATAGGTAGTTTATTTCCAGAGCGAGAGTGAGATAACTAAAATAGATAAAGACCCACTAATTAAGGACACAAAATCGGCAAAAGAATCCATTCCAAAGAATTGACCTCTGATTTTGCTTACATAAATAACATCGTTGGGTTGAATAAAATAAAATTCAGAATTCAAAATTTCATCACTCCTTAAGTCAAAGGTTTTTACATAGGTTTGATTTGGCGCGTGCCGAACGATGCGCACTGTAGCCCTGTCTCCAAATGTACTTATATCACCTCCCAAGGCCAGCGCCTGGAAAATGTTCATGTTCTCCTTATATATAATGTATTTTCCGGGGCGTTTTACATCTCCTACCAAACTCACATAATTATTGATGAGTTTTACGGTTACTTTTCCCTCATTAAAAATTGGCCCTACTAACAAACTGTCCATTAATTGCCACGCTTCCCGAATATTTAACCCGGCCACATGTACCGTTCCCACCGATGGATAATCAATGGTACCATCTTTAAACACCGGGTAACTTTGCAAGTTTAAAATAGCTTCCATAGGGTGCAGATGCCCCTTTTAATATACTATAAAGCCTCAATGATAACCCTACTTCAGTACTTGAATAATAAATGTCTCCAATAGGTTTAGAAGTGGCATGTTGAATGTCTTCATGTATCTCAAAGGTACCAAACCTTGTTTTATTAGAAGGGGAGTACCCAATGTTTATACCGTAACTAAGGTATTTTGAAAGCGCTTTCAAAACAATACAAAAAAAAGCTAAATATTTGAAATCGCTTTCAAATATAGTACAATGGAACTATCGAACTTGTCAACAAACCCAGAAAAATAGGTCATTTGAACCATCAATATCCTTTTATACAATTATAAGTTTCACATATAATCATCTTATGCTCGATCGACAAAAAGTAACCATCCAAGATATCGCTGATAAAGCAAATGTATCACCGAGTACGGTTTCTAGAGTGCTTAGTGGCAATGCGCGTGTCGTCGAGTCTAAACAAACGGCCGTTTTAGAAGCCATCCGCGAACTCAATTATCGCCCCAATATCTTTGCCCGCGGTTTAGCCAGTGGGCAATCGATGACCATTGGCGTCCTCACGCAAAACATCAGCAGCCCTATTTATGACGCCATTATGTGGGGCATCTTGCAAAACCTAAAAGGAAGTGGCTATTCCCCTGTATTTGCGGATGGGTATTGGAGTCAAGAAGCGGAAAAAAATGCACTGCACATTTTACTCGACCGGCATGCGGATGGTTTGATCGTTATTGGCGGGAGCAGTCCCAAAGAAGTGCTTATTGAAACCGCAAAACGGGTTCCGCTCGTTGTTGTCGGGCGAGAAATTCCTGAGATTAGCGAAAATTGTTTGAAGATGGATGATTTCCAAGGTGGCTATTTAGCAACACAGCATCTCATTGAACGCGGGCATCGTCAAATCGTGAACATAACCGGTATTTTGTCTCATGATGATGCCGTTGAACGTCTCGAAGGGTACAAAAAAGCGTTAAAAGAAGCGGGACTTGCGGTCGATGATCAGTTGATCGTCGAGGGTGGATTTAATGAACAGTCTGGCGTCATGGCCATCAATATATTGATGGAACGAGGTCGTGCTTTTTCTGCTATCTTTGCCGCCAATGATCAAATGGCATTCGGTGCCCGCCTGGCTCTTTACCGCAAAGGCATCCGTGTGCCTGATGATGTCTCTATCATTGGCTATGATAACCAACCAACATCTGCTTATATGACCCCGCCATTAACCACCATTGATCAACCTGCTGTCGAGCTTGGTGAAGCAGCCAGTTTCAACATTCTGCAACTGATCAAAGGACAAGCCATCGAGAAAACCACGTTCCCCGCCAAAATTGTCATGCGTGAATCCGTTTCTCGCCTACGCTAATCCCCTCCCCATTTAATTTACAAAAGATCCACAACCGGTTTGTAACCATGCTTGATCACGCCGACTGTTGAGAAAGGTGTAAGCACCTGTACAGTTGCAGGTAATGCATATTGAATGGGTGTAAGATAACCAGCCATCGTCCAAGGATATACCCGTTTTTGCCACCACAAACACGGCCGTTTCTCAATCTGCACAAACACCCCATCGGGTAACTCAGCTAAAACGGCCGTAAATAATCGTTTCCGTTTATCCTTGAGCAAACGTTCACCTGTCAGGCGTTCTTGATGCAGTTGATTATCCATTTCAGTCACTGAGGGCAATTTGGGCAAGTTGAACGCCTCTTGCCATGCTGCTTGAAATGCTTGCGCTCGTTCACGTTGACATTCAAAACAGGGACGATGTCCCGCCGCCAATGCCGTCGCTTCATCAAGAAAAAAGAGTTCGGTATACTGATTCGGGCTCATCACCTGTCGCTGACGCCCCTTGAATTGCAACACACAGATAATCCAGCGTTTGACTTGATACGGCCGTATAACTTCTTGTTGCGCATTGTGCAAAATGCCACGATTGCCAAGCAACGTGCCCCGTTCTGAAGCCCGTACTATCTCTCCCATTGGGGTTACACGATTTTGCTTTGGCATTGACACTCCGGTTAATGCTTAACACCTCCGAGGTTTTTGAAACCTCGGAGGTGTTTTTCAAACTAAGCATCTATCCTAAAATGAACCGCGGTTTTTCGGATAGGCTTTAAAGTTATCATTGATGATTCATCCGCAGCCAACGAACGGAAACGGCCGTGATCATCAAACCCATCGTTATTATAAGGAAGCGCAACGGAATCCCCAAAGTAAATGCCTCGGGCAATTGGAACATAAAATCGACAGCGACTTCCCCATCAATTGCCAAATACCAAAGCAGCAGATAAATAATTTCAAACAGGCGACTTGTGCCACTGATGACACCTAAAGCCAATGCTAATGTCGGCACAAATAGCGCGCCAATGAATAAAGCGCCAATCTGCATCCAATCACCAGCAATCAATAGTCGCACCATAATGCCACTGGCCATGATCAACGCCAGCAACACACCACTTAGCCATAACGCGGGCAGTTGTCTTAATAATGGATTCGGAGCCGAAAACAGCAATTTGTTGGTTCGGTACTGCGCTTCGCGAATCCCCATTTGTGACCAAAGCAAGACGGGCCACAACCAAGACAACGGCAGCAATAATGATGGTTGATCGCTTGGCGGCGTAAACAAACCCACCAAAATCAGAATGAGGGCAACACCATACCACCACCACGGCAACCCCTTGAGCATCATTTGAGTTTCCGCCAAGACCATTCTGCCCAAACGGAAAGATTGCGTTCGTTTTGTTATGGGTGTGAGATGAATAGCGGCTTTGCTTGCTGAGCTTTGGACGGCATCGGAAACGGCCGTATCCAAGTTAATTCCCAAGCGCCTCAGCACACGTTTCAACCAGGCTGGCTGCGTCCGTTGACGGTCCGCCTTCGCCGAGTCAAAGCGGTCGAAGGGAATTGCACTGGCCAAAACAATAGCCAAGGCCAAAGCCAACCAGCCCAATCTGGCAACGACCATCTCTAAAGACCAATCCAGCCCATCCCATTGCCATATTTGCAAATCCTGATCAAGTGATGACGACCCAATGCTAAATCCACCTGCATAGGACGGATCGTTGGCCTTGATGGTTTGTTGAATATCTGCAATCGAATAGGAAATACCCAGAAGATCATGCTCAGGCAGTAAAAAGTTATTGCCATCACGCGCCATCGATTCCGTGCTGCTAATCACCAAAAACAT
>JAUIMD010000456.1 GCA_030433225.1 Bacteroidia bacterium | reverse complement strand
TGTTTAGGGGAGGTAGACATGCCACTTATACTTACCGGGGTAAAGGAAAAGAGGGTGGAATCATTTTCAGGAAAGCCGGCCACCTGAAACGGGAAAGTAGTGCCACGCCCTATACTTACCTGGGTGGGCTCAAACAAACAAAGAGATGGGTAAAGACGTACGGCACGTGAATTTGGCAGGTTTGGGCTGGGCTTTACCGGCAAATTATAACGGCTTAAATGGGTGTAATTTTGACATGGCACCACGGTTAAATCACAGGTAATGGCACCCTGTAACCATTGTTCCCCATTCAGCATTTGCGCCAGTTCTCCCATGGTCATTCCATACACCACGGGTATGGGGTGCATTCCCACGAACGAACGAAATGCGGGTTGTAAAACGGGTCCGGCCACATAGTCGCCATTGGGGTTGGGCCTATCCAGCACAATTACAGGCAAACCCTGCTCAGCTGCTGCCTCCATCACATAATGCAGGGTACTGATGTAGGTATAAAAACGCACGCCAACATCCTGTATATCAAAAACCAGTACATCAATTCCGGCGAGGCTTTCCGCTGTGGGCTTTTTGGTTTTTCCATGCAACGAATAAATTGGCAATCCAGTTTTTGAATCCCTTCCATTGTCAATGTGTGCACCGGCATCGGCCGTTCCTCTAAACCCATGCTCAGGCGAAAATATGGCCTCCACCTGCACCTGTAATGCCAACAACGAATCCACCAAATGCACCTCACCTATGGTGCTGGTAGCGTTGGCAACTACCCCTATCCGTTTGCCCTGTAACAGCGCAAGGTAACGGGAGGTATTTTCCGCCCCGGTACGTATGGGCTGGTTTTCATTCGGTTGACCCTGTGCGCATCCTGCAAGGGCAAAAAACAACACTGTAATTGTGGGAATAAGTTTAAACATGCGTTAAATTTTGCACAAAGATAAGGGTTTTACCTGCACCTCCCCGCCCTTTTGCACCCTCATCGAAAAGCCTGCTAGCTTGCCGATATTTGTAGATGAATCGGCCTGTACTTTCATCAATTGTTATAAATTTGGCTTTTACATTGAAACAAATGCATGGAGCAAATAATAGTATTAAACGATATTGACCCTACCACCTTTTTTGGCGTAAACAACGCAAACCTGCAATTGCTGAAAATCCTGTTTTCGAAATTGCGCATAATTGCCCGTGGAAACGTGATAAAAGTAAATGGCGACCAGAACGAAATAAGCGTGTTCGAAGAAAAGGTGAAAGAGCTTGAAAAGTTCTGCAACACGTACAATTTTTTAGGGGAGGAAGACATTCGATCCATCATAAAAGCGGGAAATACGGAGGTAAACCAGCCCGGAAACACCATAATTTTTGGGGTGAATGGCAAACCCATTACCGGCCGCACGGTCAATCAACAAAAACTGCACGAAGAATATTTTAAAAACGACTTATTGTTTGCCATTGGCCCGGCGGGGTCGGGCAAAACATACACGGCCATTGCCCTGGCAGTTAGAGCATTGAAAAACCGTGAAGTAAAACGCATTATTTTAAGCCGACCGGCAGTGGAGGCCGGAGAAAACCTGGGCTTTTTACCGGGTGATTTAAAGGAAAAAATTGATCCTTATTTACAACCGCTGTATGATGCATTGAAAGACATGATTCCTCCCGGAAAGCTAAACGAATACATTGCCAACGAAACGATACAAATTGCTCCCCTGGCATACATGCGTGGCCGCACCCTGAACGATGCAGTGGTAATTTTGGATGAGGCACAAAACACTACGCGCAACCAGTTAAAAATGTTTTTAACCCGCATGGGCGTGAATACTAAATTTATAGTTACCGGAGATGTAACCCAGATCGACCTTCCCCGAAGCAGCATGAGCGGATTGATTCAGGCTGTGCACATCCTGAATAAAATTAAGGGGGTATCGTTTATTACGTTTAGCGTAAAAGATATAGTGCGGCATAAACTGGTACAAAAAATTGTACAGGCCTACGACAAAGCAGCGGCAGAAACGCCCAATGTAAACCCTTAAAACGGCCCCATGAACCGCATTGGATTAATAATTGCCCGCGAATACCTTACCCGTATCAGAAAGAGAACCTTCCTGATTATGACTCTGCTTACCCCCCTTTTGTTTGCCGCGGTTATCCTCATCCCCATAGTGTTAAACCAAAGTATGAAGGATGAAAGCACCAAAACTATTGCAGTGGTAGACCAAAGCGGATTGTATACGGGGGTATTGAAAGATCAAAATCATGTGCATTTTATTGAAATCAATGAACCGGTAGAAACGGCAAGGGAAGCATCCGGCGACTATTACGCCATCCTTCAGATTCAAGGGGACTTATCCCTGAACCCGGATGCCATTTATATGTATTCGGATCACCAGATTAACCTCGAAATTAAAAACATGATTGCGCATACCCTGCGCCAACACATTGAGCAAACCAAAATAGCAGCCTATGGCGACTTAAATGTACGCGCCATTTTGGAAGATTTAAAAACAGACGTTTCAATAACGGCCATTAAATGGGGAAAAGACGGTTCCGAAAAACGCGCATCCACCGAATTGGCCATGGCCGTTGGCATGCTATCGGGCTTTTTAATTTACCTGTTTATCTTTTTGTACGGTGCACAGGTGCTGCGTGGCGTGATCGAAGAAAAAACCAACCGAATAATTGAAGTAATTGTGTCGTCGGTGAAACCGTTTCAACTGATGATGGGTAAAATTATTGGGGTTGCCATGGTGGGGCTCACACAATTTTTACTGTGGGTGGTACTTACGTTCAGCATTTTGCTGGTGGTGCAAACCTTTTTCCTGCCCGAAGATTTACACCAACAAATCGTGCAAAACAAAACACAGCAATTTAGCGCGGCCACACCAGAGGG
>JAUIMD010000455.1 GCA_030433225.1 Bacteroidia bacterium | reverse complement strand
ATTGAGGTAATGTCTACCCTTAAATCCTGCGAAAGGTATTGTAGTTCTTCATCGTAATTGTACCAGATTAAACACCCGTTTGAGGTGATTTTTTGGGTGAATATCCGAAATTGCTCCACATAATTTTCAAAGGTGGGAAACACGTTCATATGGTCCCACTTTATGCCCGTAATAATGGCAATATCGGGCTGGTAATGATGAAATTTCGGTACCAGGTCTATGGGCGAAGTCAGGTACTCGTCGCCTTCAAATACGGCATATTCTGAGTCTTCTGAAAGATGCACGGTATGCTCAAAGCCTTCGGTACCTGCGCCGGCCATATAGTCAAATTTATACCCTGCATATTTTAATACATGCATGAGCATTAAGGTGGTGGTGGTTTTGCCATGGCTTCCTCCCACCACAATGCGTTTTTTGGTTTTGGTTTGCTCGTATAAATATTCGGGATACGAAAAAATTTTTACGCCGGCTTTTTTTGCGGCCAACAATTCCGGATTGTCCTTGCGGGCATGCATGCCTAAAATTACGGCATCCAGGTGTTCTGTAATCTTTTCAGGAAACCAGCCGGTGGCCTCAGGCAGCAACTGGTGCCGGGCAAGGTTGCTCTTAGAGGGGTCAAAAAAGGCATCGTCACTTCCGGTTACCGTGTGCCCTTTGCATTTTAGGGCAATGGCCAGGTTGTGCATTGCGCTTCCACCTATGGCTATAAAATGTACGTTCATAATTGGCAATCTGGTATGTAAAACTGTTGGCACGGCCAATTTGCCTGGAATTGAAAAAGCCTAAATACGCCCTGCCATACAAAGAATCCTATCTTTGCAAAGATAAAATTCTTATGTGCTTTGTGGTGTTTCGTATCTGAAAGATATTAACATCCCGGGCAGAATTCGTGAAATGTAGAAGCAAATGAAATTAAAGATTATTGATGCCGGAAATTTTCTGGCCGATGGAGGGGCGATGTTTGGCGTGGTGCCCAAGGTGTTGTGGCAAAAGAGCTATCCGTGCAATGCACAAAATTTTTGTACCATAGCCTTACGCTCGTTGCTGATTGATACCGGCAATCGCGTTTTTTTAATTGACAATGGCTGCGGTAACAAGCTAAGCGAAAAGTTTTACCAAAATAACCATGTAAACATTCAGGTGAATTTGTTGGAAAATCTGGCAAAGGCCGGGTATCGGCCAGAAGACATTACGGATATGATTTTGACGCACCTGCATTTTGACCATTGCGGCGGGTCTACGTACCGAAGTGCTGACGGAATAATAAAGCCAACCTTTCCCAATGCCAGGTATTATACCACGAAGCAACAGTGGCAAAACATGCTGCACCCCAATGTGCGGGAAGGCAGTGCGATGTTTCAGCAGGATATTGTTCCCGTTTATGAGGCAGGGCAACTGACGTTTATTGATGGGAATTGTGAGCTGGTTCCGGGATTAGGGGTGCAATTGTTTCATGGGCACACCCCGGGGCAGCTTATTCCGTGGGTGGAAGTGGATGGACGAAAAATTCATTATTGTGCCGACCTGATTCCCACGGTAGCCAATATTCGTACTGCCTGGGTTTCGGCCTACGACGGGTACCCGGTAACTACCATGCAGGAGAAGGTCCCTTTTTTGGAGGAGGTGTGCAATGCCAACGGATTGCTGTTTTTTCAGCACGACTATTATACGGAATGTGCTGAACTGGTAAAAACCGAAAAAGGGGTGAAAGCAGCAAAAACCGGCCTGTTGTCGGAATTTGTTGCGCTCAGTTAATACAGTATGCAACCAGTTGCTGGTACGCCCTAAAAACCAAACGTTTTAAAATAAAGAAACCCCGGAGGGACCGGGGTTTTCTTTTGGGAGAACAAATACTACAAGGCATTAACCACAGAAGGGTTAAAATTGGGAGAGTATTTTTTACTATATTTAGTTGTAAACATTTTGACCATGTTCGTGGATGTCCAGTCCTTCAGACTCAACGTTAGCAGGAACGCGCAGACCACCCATAATTTTCTTCACTACGAAAAGGATTGAGAAACCAACGGCAAATGACCAGATAGCTACAGCTACAACACCCAGTGCCTGAACACCCAGTAAAGCAGCGCCACCGCCGTAGAATAATCCACCATCAAGTGCAAATACACCTACAAGCAGGGTACCAATAGCACCACCTACACCGTGTACAGAAATTGCACCTACAGGATCGTCCACTTTCAATTTGTGATCGATAAACTCAATAGAGAACACTACAATTACACTGGTAATAATACCGATGATTAATGCACCACCTGGAGAAACAGAGGCACAACCTGCAGTAATACCTACTAAACCAGCTAAGGCACCGTTCAAACTCATAGAAAGATCCGCTTTACCGTAACGTAACCAGGTGGTAGCCATGGCAGCAACAAATCCACCGGCAGCAGCCAGGTTTGTGGTAATTACAATCATGGCAACGGCATTCGCATTGTCGCCAGAGATAGCCAGCTGAGAACCTGGGTTAAATCCGAACCATCCTAACCAAAGGATGAATACACCCAAGGCGCCTAATACCAGGTTGTGACCAGGAATCGCCTGTGCTTTTCCATCAATATATTTTCCTTTACGTGCACCTACAAGGATGGCACCCACAAGGCCTACCCATCCACCAACAGAGTGTACTGCAGTTGATCCGGCAAAATCGGTAAATCCTTTTTCGCTTAACCATCCGCCACCCCAAATCCAGTGACCTGAAATAGGATAAATTACTACGGTAATTAAGATGCTGATTAAAATGTAGCTGGAGAATTTAGTTCTTCCTGCCATAGCTCCTGAT
The DNA here is from genome assembly GCA_030433225.1 of Bacteroidia bacterium. Lineage (GTDB taxonomy): Bacteria > Bacteroidota > Bacteroidia > Bacteroidales > UBA5342 > JAUIMD01. The sequence goes on along the minus strand of JAUIMD010000455.1, from coordinate 84 downwards.
ACGATGGTAGCAGCAGTTGCGGCAAATACAGTTTGGAAGAAGAGGTTGTGCATGTCTTCAGGATCGCTGTAGAAGAAAGAGATA
>JAUIMD010000454.1 GCA_030433225.1 Bacteroidia bacterium | reverse complement strand
AACTGTGGGGTATTGGGCTTTAAAGCCTTTAAAGGTATATCTTATCTCTTAATTGAATCAAACCACAACATCAGTTTTACACCTAAATCTTTGGTTGTTGGTATATCTTATCTCTTAATTGAATCAAACCACAACCGCGCGCCATATAGCCCTTTATCTATGGGCTTTTTCACCATATCACGGAGCAAAAAAACGGTCACACGGAAGTACATCGATTCAATTTTCGTTCAATTTTTCCATTACGTCAAAGAGCTGTAGCCAAAGGTAAACGTTTTTGCCTAAAACAGTTCCAATTGTTTCGGGCCTTCTTTCAATTTTTCGGTTTTGAGGCCCCAGAAATTTACAATTTCACCATACTGCTTGTCCGTTACTGCCAATATGCTTACCTGCCCCTTTAGCGGAATCATTTCTTTCACCCGCTTTATATGCACATTGGCACTTTCACGACTGGCACAATGCCGATTGTACACAGAAAACTGCATCATGGAAAATCCATCCTTCATCAGGTCTTTTCTGAACCGGGCGGCTGCCTTACGTTCGGTTTTGCTGGTAACGGGTAAATCGAAAAATACAAATAGCCACATAATATGATAGGCATTTAAACGGGTTTGTTCCATGGGTTATCTCAGGTATTTATCGCATTTCCAATTCGCCACATTGTTTTTAATGTAGGCATCTATCCGGTCATATTCATTCGAATTTCGAATAATATGATCATGAAAACGGGATTGCCAGGCGAATGGGGTTCCTATTTTTCGGGCCTGTGCGGTGACCGATGATTTAAACCCCCGAATTATGGATGCCAGATTTTTCCGTTGCGGTCCAAATGTATTGCGTTGTTTTTTTTGTCGTTGTTGTGGGTGTAGAGGCGCAATGCATTGCGCCTCTACGACGGGATCGATGACGTTGTCCATCATGCCAATACCTATGATGGCATGAAAATGATCGGGCATCACCACAAATGCGCCCAAAAACAAATGCATGTCCGGGCGTATTTCAGGGGTTTTTATCCATTCGTGTTTTACAATGTTTCCTATATCCGACAAAAACATTTCGCCATTCCGAATTTCCCCAAAATAATGTTCGCGGTGTTGGGTACAAATGGTAACAAAATATAAACCAGGGGTGCTGTAATCCCATCCAGGTTTCCGGGTAGATTCAATTCGGTATTTGTTTTGGAATTTTTTATTCATAATAAAATAAGGGCGGATACGCCATGCGTGGCGTATCATTTCAACCCAAAACAGGATAGACAATTTTTTTGGTCTCGCCCATAAAACAGCGCGACAGCGAGGCCGTGGTCATTGACAAGGCTACCATTAAGGGGCGAGTCACCTTACCAATGGTTACATCGGCCGCCAAAATACCCAGTAAATAGGCTTTGGTTTCTTTATCCAGAATCATGTCATCTGTGCCCGATTGCCACAATTGGTAGACCGCCTCATCCACATAAGGTCGGTAAGGTTCCATAATATCGTCGGCCAGGCAAAAGGCGTTGTAGCGGTTATGGTGGTGAATGCCCAGGGTGGGCAACAATCCGGAACCTACCAGCGCCCGCGCAACCCCGGCACGCAATACAATGTACCCATAATTTAAAAATGCATTGGGCGCATCGCCATAACGGTCGCGTATAAAATTTTCCCCAAACAGAATTTTCCAATATTCTCTGGCCGCAGCACCTTCTCGGTTGGTAGCATCTCCACTGCTTACCTGACAGGCATAGCCCGGTAATGCACCAACGGGTTTCCCCAGGTTTTTCAATACCCCTGCCTGGTTTTTAATTTTCTGTTCAATGGTTTGTTTCCACAACTGTTTTTTCAACGGAACACTGGCATCCAACTGGTTACGGAACAATTCTCCTTGTAAATGGTGGCTGTCCAGGTTCAAAACCATGGCACTGGGATGGTGCTTTTCATCGCAACAAATAACCGCCACATTATTGGCATTTAGTTTTTGCAGTGTAGGCATGGTAATGGTGATTTGTGGATTCTCCAGCACCACAAATCCGATGTCTTCGATAGGGACTGTCACTGTGGAGGCGCGATGCATCGCGCCTTTACCATTTGTATCTATCACCAATTGATTGTTTTTGGTCGACAGGTAGGCCGGGTTAGTAAAAAATAAAGATCGTTTTATCATGGGATTTGGGTCATAAAATCACCAACTAGATTTGTTTAATCTTACCTAATGGAGATATTTTAAAATCTTTGCCCTCGATAAGGGCATTGAATTGGTTGTGATTTAATTTCCTTTCGGCTTTATACTCTTCATCACGCTTAAAAACTCCATCTTGAGTTTTTAATTCACTAGCAGAAGTTGCTTCCTGATGAAACCTCAATACAATGGTTGCATATTCATGAAATTTGCCTGAGGCTTTAATTCTTTGATTACTCAAACCCACAACTTTATAATATCTTTTCTTTATTTCTTCCAGTCCTAAATCCCACACTTCCTCCGGAGAATTCTCCCATAAAATTACCATAGTTCCAATTTTAATAATAGCTTTTAAAGGGATCTCTAATTTTTTGGTTGTTTTTGTTTTGGGTATTAATCCTTCGTATTTATTTAACTCCTGTCCATCAAACACCCTCTTAACCGATAACTTAAAATACTCACCGGCATCAATATTATTTACTAATTCAAAATCGCGAATCGTATTTCCCTTTTTGTCTTTTCCTTCATAAATAGCCATCAGGTGGTTACCGTCATTTGCAACATGGTACTGCTCCTTATACTCCTTAGGTTTTTTAGAGGATTTGTCGCGTTGGGCTTTTATATGCAAAGGATTCGTCACCGTAGGTTGATACACCCTTACTTTTTTAATCGGAACCGGATTTCCATTTTTATTTGGCAAACAGTAAAGCTTTCCAACTTGTGCCT
>JAUIMD010000453.1 GCA_030433225.1 Bacteroidia bacterium | reverse complement strand
CTCGTTGTTGTGGTATCGGATGCAGGGGGCCCAAACTCCGTTACCGTGCTGTGGTTTGTCAAACACATCCTCGGGAGTTTGCTTTTTTATCGCATAGTTTATCAGTGTCCAGTTCACAAGGTCTTTCGAATGCAAAATGGGCAAACCGGGCGCACAGTTAAAGGAAGAAGAGGTCATGTAAAAGTCGTCACCAACTGCCACAACATCCGGGTCAGAATAGTCTGCGTGAATGATGGGATTTTTAAAGGTGCCGTCTCCATTGTCGGCTACCCAAACTTCAGAAATTTGTTGTTGAGCCACTGTTAGCTGGGCCGCAAGTAGGAGGCTAAGTCCAAACCAGAATTTTTTGTACATATGAATTGTTTTATAGTATTTGTTAGCTTTTTTTTGCTGATTACAATTGACAAACTCCTTTTATGAGGTACACCTTTGGCATGCCCGGCGGAATTTGGACTTGCTAAGTTAGGGCATTCCACGCGTTTGGCGAAGAAAGGGATTCCCAAAATGCTGTGGTTTATTTCCTTATGGGTGCTGTGTTTCCCAAAAAGCGGGAGCATGCGAACTGCGCTTAAATTCAAACTATCATCGGGTTTTATATCTTTTCTATACCCGTTTTAATGCTTTATTATGAGCTTTTTAGGGGGTATTTTAGGATTCGGTAAAAGTCAAATGCAACCCCAAAATTGCGATTTCCCCCTAGTCTGCTTCTTCCTGTTTGGATTTGGCTACATACTCTGAAGCGTTCATACCGTATTCACGTTTAAAACATTTTCTGAAGTGCGAAAGGTCTTTAAATCCTACTTCATACGCTACCTCTGAAATATTCATTTTTTGCTGCACCAATAATTGGGTGGCACGTTTAAGGCGCAGGTGCCGGATAAATTCCTTTACCGTCATGTTGGTGAGTGCGTTCAGTTTGCGATAGAGCTGCATGCGACTAACCCCCACCTTCGATGCAAAATTTTCGATGTCCAGTTCGGGATCCGATATATTTTCTTCCACCACCTCTATGGCTTTCTGCAGGAAGCGTTCGTCGGGCGAAGAAAGAATGACATTGGTGGGTTCAAGCACTACGGTGCTGCCAAATTTTTCCTTCAGCGATTTACGTATAGAAAGTACATTGTCTATTTTGGCCTGCAGAATGTTCAGGTCGAACGGTTTGGTGATGTAATCGTCGGCACCTTTGGCCAGCCCCTTTATTTCGTGTTCTTTCGAGTGCATTGCGGTGAGTAAAATTACCGGCACATGCGAGGTTCGCTCATCGTTTTTTATGCGCTTGCACAGCTCGTATCCATCCACTTCCGGCATTAGTACATCGCTAATTACAATGTCGGGCAAAGCCTCCAGGGCTATCTGCCATCCTTCCTCACCATCGCGTGCTTCAATAATTTTATAGTCGTGGCGGAAATGGCTGGCAATAAAACTACGTACATCCGCATTGTCATCCACCACCAACATAATGCGGGCGTTTGGGTTTTCATTTTGGAGAGCGGATTGCCCCCCTTCAACATGTTCGGAAGCATCGCTGGTTTCAGCTACCACATGGGCCTGCTCAGGCTTAACGGTTTCCTGAAACGGGATGCGGAAGGTGAATTTAGTGCCTTTGCCCGGTTTGCTGGTAACGTATATGTTGCCGTGATGGATTTCAACCAACTCTTTCACCAGGGCGAGACCAATGCCAACTCCCGATTTTGATTTTTCAGTATTGGGCTGGAAAAAGCGCTGGAAAATTCGGTTTATGTCGGTGGCTGCAATGCCTTTACCGGTGTCTTTTACCGAAATTTCAATGAATTGTTTTTCCTTTTCTGTTTCGTTAAAGTCGTTGTCATGGGAGTCAAAAACCAGGGAGAGGTTCACAGAGATCATGCCGCCCGGATCGGTAAACTTAAAGGCGTTGGAAATTAGGTTGTTAATTATTTTTTCAATCTTTTCGGGGTCGAAAGCTGCTTTTAAGCCTTTTTTCAGGGTGTTGAATTTAAGTTGGATGCCGTTTTCTTTGGCGTAATCCTCAAACGATTCCACCACCTGACGAACATAATCCACGATGTCAGCCTCGGTTAAGCTTAATTTCAGGTTTCCGGTTTGCAATTTCCTGAAATCCAGCAATTGATTGATGAGTTTGTCGAGGTTCCTGGCATTTCTGTGCATCAGTTTCAGGTTCTCCTTCACCTCTTCCTGGTTCAGGTCCTTGCCCATTAGTTTTTCCAGCGGGCCCAGTATCAGGGTAAGCGGCGTGCGTATCTCGTGCGAAATGTTGGTGAAGAATTTTAATTTCAGCATATCCACTTCGTGCAGTTTGCGGGAATTGATGCGTTCCAATACCAATTGGTTTTTAATTTTTTCGCGGTTAATGATAAACCGAACCAAAATGTAAATTAGGCCTGCAATTACAACCAGCAAAAGGGCCAGAAACAAGCGGGTTTTCCAAAACGGAGGCAAAATGGTAATGTGTAACTGTAAGGTGTGCTCGTTGTTGGTGACGCCATAGCCCGCCCGTTTAATTTTTAAGGTGTAATGTCCCGGGTTTAGGTTGGTGTAGGTTGCCGAACGTATTTTACTCGGTTCGTTCCACTCCTTATTAAAACCTTCAAGTATGTAGGTATACAGGTTTTTATCGCTGTTTACATAATTGAGTGCCGCAAACTCCAGCGTAAATACATTTTGATCGTAATTTAAAACCAGGTGTTCCGTTTCAGAAATGCTTTGCTTTAACACCGCACCGTCAACCGGGTTTACCGCTACCGATTTGTTGAATATTTTCAGGTCGGTAAATACAATGGGTACATTTTTTACCTCGGAGGAGACATCGCGCGGATTAAACAGGTTGAAGCCTGAAATAGAGCCAAAAAGTAACTCTCCGGCCGGGGTTTTATATGCCGCC
>JAUIMD010000452.1 GCA_030433225.1 Bacteroidia bacterium | reverse complement strand
TTTTATTTGTGCAGCAGTGTTGCGCACCTCCGACAAAGGAGGCAATGCATCCACGCTAAAAAAACCTGCGTCATGGGTTTCGTCCCCGGCTTGCGGTTCTCCTTCCACCCAGGTACAATGCACAAAATATTTGTAAATGGACCATAAATCGGGTGGATTGTGTTTTTCGTTCAGGTAAATGGCCACAAGGCGTTCGGCTTTGCAGGTAACGCCGGATTCTTCCCAAACCTCCTTAACGGCAATTTCTTTGGGTCCATAACCGGTATCCGCCCAACCACCGGGCAATGCCCATAATCCATCGGCTTTTTCGCGAATTAGCAAAACCTCGTTCTTATCGTTCAGCACAACTCCCCGCACATCGGTTTTTGGCGTGCGGTACCCGTTGTGTTCCATTACTTTTACCTTCAACTCTTCGATGGGTTTATCGGCTACCATTTCCATCATTTCAAAGGCCACCTGGTTGAGTTCCTCGTAGCGGTCGCGATCGTAATGAATGTCGGAATATTTCAGGCCAATTTCGGCAATGGCCTGCACCCGTTTAATTTTGTTCAGCAATTCAATCATAGGTTGTTATTTTCGACCAAAATCCGCGGGAATTTCGCCCCACACTTTGGTTTCCCATTTTATTATTTTGTTGGTCCAGGTATTCTCTTTTAACCATTTCTCCCCTCGCGCAATCAACTCAAAAAGATTGGCATTTTTGCGGGTGGGTTTTAGTTTGGTATTGCACTTTTTCTTTTGAATCCAGCCAATGGCATTCCGGCTATCCGAATAAATGGGGATATCCAGTTTGTGCTGTTTTAACCACGCGAGTCCATGCACTAAAGCCAAAAATTCCCCCACGTTGTTGGTGCCATCCTCTGCCGGACCAAAATGGAAACATTCGGTTCCGGTTGCCGTGTAAACCCCCTTATATTCCATCAAGCCCGGATTTCCGCTGCATGCCGCATCCACCGCAATGCTGTTTTCGATAATCCCGAATTTTTGCATCAATTCAGGGGTTAATTCTGCCTGCTGAGCTTTCTTTCCGCCGGTTGAAAAAATAACCTGACTCTCGCCCCGAAAGGCCTGTTCGGCCACCGATAAAGATGGAAAACTCTTAAATTCTGCGCCTGCAAATCCGCTCACCTGCGCCTGGCATTCGTCCCAGGTTTCGTAAACCCCTGGATTACGCCCTTTCCACACCACATAAAATTTTTGTTTAGCCATGCTGGTTGTCGTTTACAAGTTCGGCACCTACCATTTTGTAGAGCTTATCGGCCCGGCGAATTTTTTGGGGTATGTGAATGGAAAAAGCATCCCCTTTGGTAGCCACTTCCACAGGCTCAAGGTTTACACGAATTTCTTCCACGGTGGTTTCAACAACACCTGTGGTGGGTCCGGTGATTAAAATCTCATCTCCAACAGATAGTTCACTCGATTCCAGTTGAAACTCAGCTACCTGCAGTTTATTAAAATAGTTGGAACATTTCCCCAGCAACACCTTCTTTTTTGAAGCGGCAGAACCGTACACGCTGGTCCATTCGCCCAACTTTTGTCCCAAATAATATCCATCCCAAAAACCCCGGTTAAATACACCGGATAGTTGTTTATCCCACTGTTTAATCTTCTCCTCCGTAAACGTATCATCCACAATGGCCTCCAGCGCTTCGTTGTAGGATTTTACCACGTTGTACACATATTCTGCGCTGCGAGCCCTACCTTCGATTTTAAACACACGCACCCCGGCATCCACCATTTTATTCAGAAAGTGAATGGTTTTCAAATCCTTGGGCGACATGATGTACTCATTGTCAATATCCAACTGGTATCCGGTACTTTTATCGGTAACGGTATATTCGCGGCGGCACATTTGCATGCAGGCACCCCGGTTAGCCGAGTGGGTATTTTCGTGCAGACTTAAATAACATTTTCCTGAAACCGCCATGCAAAGTGCGCCGTGGGCAAACATCTCAATTTTAATACGTTCTCCTTTGGGTCCACGCAAATCGTTTTGGTGAATCTGGATATAGATTTGTGCCACCTGCTCCATATTCAGTTCTCGTGCGAGCACAACAACATCGGCAAAGCGGGCATAAAACTTCAGGGTTTCGAAATTGGAAATGTTCAGTTGGGTGGAAAGGTGCACTTCTACTCCTTGCTCAAATGCATAATTCATTACGGCCTGGTCGGCAGCAATAATAGCGGTTACATTGGCCTCCTTCGCGGCATCCACCACTTTTTTCATGAGCGGAAGCTCGTTATCGTAAATGATGGTATTGATGGTGAGGTAGGTGCGAATGTTGTTTTTTTGCGCTATGCCTACAATGTTGTGCAAATCCTCCAGCGTAAAATTATTAGACGACCGTGAACGCATATTTAAATGCTCCACCCCAAAATAAATGGAATTTGCCCCTCCCTGAATAGCAGCCTGCAGACTCTCGTACGAACCTACCGGTGCCATAATTTCAAAATCACTCCGTTTCATGGTGCAAAAGTATCAAAATTTCAGTGTTAAATGCCATGAATAACGGCAATGGAAAGTGAACTAAAAAAGTGTGTTCAGTTCGTCATACACGTACGGCTCCAATGCTTTTGCCTGGTTTCCAACCGAACCTTTTCCTCGTAATGGGCGTACAGTGTAGGCAACCAACTCTTTCTCTACAAATGGTTTAATCAATTTCTTTGCTTCTTCAGGTGAAGCTGTCAACCATTCATTTTCCGCTCCATCCGGTAAAATAAGAGGCATGCGGGGTTCCTTCCCTTCCAGAATCCCGGCGCGGAACTCGCCATTTCCGCGAGAAAGGCTCAGGCGCCGGCTGAGTTCATCGTTCGCTCAGGGGCGCTCAGGCGGACGTCTTCGGCCGGCCGGGAATGCCCCGGAAAACCTTGTGGAAAACTCGGGACGAGGGTGATGGC
>JAUIMD010000451.1 GCA_030433225.1 Bacteroidia bacterium | reverse complement strand
TTTTAAAACATATTCAAGAGGAACGGTGTATGAAATAAACAATTAACAATGGAAAAATTAACAGTAGTTAAAGTCGGGGGAAAAGTGGTGGAAGAGCCACAGTCCTTATCTACCCTGATTCGGCTTTTTACAGCTATACAAGGAAATAAAATATTAGTGCATGGTGGCGGAAGATCCGCTACCGATATTGCTGCAAAAATGGGCATCGAAAGCCAGTATGTTGATGGCCGGCGTATTACTGATGCCGCCACGCTTGAGGTAGTAACCATGGTGTACGGCGGCTTGGTGAATAAAAACATCGTTGCACAGTTGCAGGCGCTCGGGCAAAATGCTTTAGGGCTGTCCGGTGCCGACCTCAATGTAATTCAGGCAGTTAAACGCCCGGTAAAATCCATTGATTATGGGTTTGTAGGAGATGTTACCAAAGTGAACGGTGAGGTGCTGCACCAGCTGTTGCAATTAGGTACCATTCCTGTTATGGCGCCGCTTACCCATAACGGAGAAGGCCTTATGCTGAATACCAATGCCGACACCATTGCAGCGGAAACGGCCAAGGCAATGAGTAAGTATTGTAAGGTACAGTTGGTGTATTGCTTCGAAAAACCCGGCGTTTTGGAAAATGAGCAGGACGATGAAAGTGTGATTGCCCATTTGAACCAGCAAAATTACCGGGAGTATGTGCAAAAAGGCGTTATTTCTGGCGGAATGATTCCAAAGCTTGACAATGCTTTTGATGCCATTGCTGCCGGCGTAAATGAAGTTGTTATTACAAAATTTGAAAACCTTTCCACCAATTCAGGAACCTCTATACGATGATAAATGAACTGTATACGGATAGTGTAGCACTCTTAAAAAAAATGATTGCTATTCCCTCGTTTAGCCGGGAAGAGCATCTTGTAGTTGAAGGTATCATCGAATTTTTGGAGGAAAAGAATCTTGCCTACGAACGGGTCTTAAACAACCTCGTATTAAAGTCGCCTCATTGGAAAAGCCGTAAACCTACCTTGTTGTTAAATTCTCATATCGATACGGTGAAAGCCTCCGATAAGTGGACCAAAGACCCCTTTCATCCTACCGAGGAAGAGGGGCGTTTATATGGATTGGGAAGCAATGATGCCGGGGCAAGTGTGGTAAGTCTGTTGGCGGCATACCGGTTTTTAATTCAAAAGGAACAACAATACAACCTTATTTTGCTGATATCTGCTGAGGAAGAAATCTCAGGGAAAAGTGGCATTGAACATGTATTAAAAACCTTACCTGCCATTGATTTTGGCATTGCTGGCGAACCCACACAAATGCAAATGGCGGTAGCCGAAAAAGGGCTAATGGTGCTGGATTGCGTTGCCCATGGCGAGGCCGGGCATGCTGCACGAAACGAAGGGGTAAATGCCATTTACCTGGCATTGCAGGATATTGACTGGTTCCGTTGCTTTCAGTTTCCTTTGCAATCCAATTACCTGGGCGATGTAAAAATGTCCGTAACACAAATTAATGCCGGAAGCCAGCACAATGTAGTACCCGATAAATGCCATTTTGTTGTGGACGTACGTACCACGGATTGTTACAAAAACCAGGAAATACTGGACATTATAACCGAAAATGTTACATGCAATGTTCAAGCCCGGTCCACCCGATTAAATTCGTCATTTGCACCTACAGATCACCCTATAATTGTACAGGGGCAAGCCTTGTCAATGGCTACTTTCGGCTCTCCTACACTTTCTGATCAGGCACTGATGCCTTTTCCAAGCGTAAAAATTGGTCCGGGTAACTCAGCCCGTTCTCATACCGCCGATGAGTATATACGGCTGGATGAAATAAGGGATGGCATCGATAAATACATAAAATTGTTACACGGACTGCATTGGCAGGCTTAATCTACCCCAAAGCAACAATCCATAATTTGCTATATTGTTATTTTATTGTTAATTTTGGCGCACTGAAACTATCTATTTGTTAACTCAGATGCATTGCTCCTGGCAGCAACTGGGTTGTATTTATTTGTTTGATTTAAACCTTGGCAATTATGTGTGATTACGCTAAATGCAGGCAGTGTGCTGCCATATATGAAAAAACACCGTTTAACAAGTTTCTGAGTCGCTATTCAAAAAGTATTTTGGGGAGGCAGCCTTTGTGTGAAGACTGTTTACGCCTGATGACTGAAAACAAACCGGCTGAAAAACCTAAACTATTCGATAGTTACATGCCTCAATCAGAACACCGAAACGCTTAAAGGCCGTATGTACCAGAATTGTGGTTGAGCAGCTACATTACCGATGAAATGCAGCATATTCCGGCACTGGTAAGCTCCGCCCGATTAGGGATAAAGGAGAAATGCGGTAGGTAACCATGTGAATTTACCCATTATAAATAAGGTTCTATGTGTTTCGGGTTCAGGCCATTCTCTATCAGCACCGATTCAATACCCATGGTCTGAATGTCGCGGATGTTGCGGTATTCGTCATCAAAAAAGACCACCTCATCAGGGGGTACTTTACAAATGCGCATGATGTTCCTCAAGTGGGCAAATTTGTCTCCCGGATAAATCTCCTGCGCAGCGAAAAAATCATTGATTTCGAATTTGTGAAGTAACTCCAGCGCCCACCGGGGGGAACTGGTACGCGATGCAACTGCCATTAAGTATTGCTGTTGGCGCAAATAGTGTAATATCTCTGGCACATCATCATAGAGCCGAATCCATCTTCCCCGACTGTCCTGTAATTGGCCGTTTTTCCACTTGTAGGGTGGAGTAGTGCAATCGCACCATGTATCTCCCGCATTCCATAAGGTAAAATCCAAATCAAACACAAATAGCTTCATAGGGCAGGTTTTTACGCAAAAATAAGCCAAAAATATAACAGGCATACCGGCAGCCCCTCCGCAATGTATGGGTATCCACA
>JAUIMD010000450.1 GCA_030433225.1 Bacteroidia bacterium | reverse complement strand
AATGGTAAGGTTGCAGCTTAATAATCACTTCACCGGTTACATGGCTTTGCGAGTTTTCAAGAAACTTCTCAATGTCACGCATTACAGGATCGAGGTACAGCGATTCGTGCAAAAACATTCCGTACCAATTTCCCAGCATATCTTTCCAATATTGCTGCCATTTGGTAAGGGTGTGTTTTTCGAGCATTTGGTGTGCCTTAATAATTAAGATTGGCGCAGCGGCCTCAAAACCAACCCGGCCTTTAATGCCAATAATGGTGTCACCTATATGCATATCGCGCCCAACGCCCCAGGGGCCGGCAATTTTCTCTACCTTTTGAATGGCTTTAATCGGGTCGGAGAACACCTCCCCGTTTACCGACTTGATTTCGCCGTTTTTAAAGCCAATGGTCAGTTCCTCTTCTCCTTCCTTACTCATGGCGGTAGGATAGGCCGACTCTGGAAGGGTTTTCTCCGAGTCAAGGGTTTCCTTTCCACCAACACTGGTACCCCAAAGGCCGGCGTTAATGGAGTACTCCATTTTCACCCAATCTTCCTGTATGCCACGTTCTTTGAGGTAGTTAATTTCGTATTCGCGGGTTAGTACCATATCGCGGGTTGGCGTAAGCACCTTAATTTCAGGGGCCAACACATCAAAGGTAAGGTCAAACCGCACCTGATCGTTTCCGGCACCGGTACTGCCGTGCGCTACATACGCTGCACCAATGGATTTGGCATGGTTAATAATGGCAATGGCCTGAAAAATACGCTCAGAACTTACCGAAATAGGGTAGGTATTGTTACGTAGCACATTTCCAAACACCATGTAGCGAATGCTTTTTTCGTAGTATTCTTTGGTTACATCCAGTGCAACATGCCCTTTTGAACCCAATTTATAGGCCTTTTCTTCAATTTTTTTCAGTTCTTCTTCCGAAAAACCGCCGGTATTGGCAATGGCTGTGTACACTTCCAGCCCTTTTTCATCCGATAAATATTTTGCACAAAAAGAGGTGTCTAACCCACCACTAAATGCCAAAACTACCTTCTTATTCTCCATGTTGCTATTTCGTTGTTTTTAATGCAAAAAAATCAATAAAGCTTTGGCTTTATCTTTAAACTGGTTTTTAAAACGTTGCCACGAATTTTCTTTTTTAACTGGCTCGGGCTTTACTGCTTCAGCCGGCTTAACTTGTTTGGCCGGATCAAAAAGCATGCCCGTACACAAACAATGCCGACGGTTGGTGCGCTGCAGAATATCGTAATTTACACAACTGGCACAGCCCTTCCAAAACGCTTCATCTTCGGTTAGTTCAGAAAATGTTACCGGTTTATACCCCAGTTCTGAATTTATTTTCATTACGGCCAACCCGGTGGTTAACCCAAAAATTTTAGCATTGGGGTACATCGTGCGCGAAAGCTCAAATGCCTTCTGCTTAATTTCTTTGGCCAAGCCATGCCCACGAAACTTTTCTACTACAATTAAACCCGAGTTGGCTACATATTTCTTTTCCTGCCACGACTCAATGTAGCAGAAACCGGCAAATTCATCACCGGCCAGCGCAATAATGGCTTTACCTTCTTCAATTTTAAGCCGTATGTATTCAGGAGACCTTTTGGCAATACCGGTTCCCCGAATTTTGGCCGCATCAGCAATGGTATCCAAAATGGTATCCACGTATGGCATGTGCTCCTGCCCTGCTGCCACAACCTTTATTTCAACTTCCTTACTCATGTACTTTTAAAAAGCTGGAATTATTTTTAACAATGTATTTTTAACCTCAATTTGCGTTACCCCTTCCTTTAGCACCATTAATATCGTGTCGTCACCGGCAATGGTTCCAATAATGGATTGCGGCAAGTGCTCGTCAATAATGGATGCAATACCATTGGCAAATCCCGGACGGGTTTTTGCAACCGCCAAATTGCCCGAAAATTCCAGCGAAACCAATCCATTAATCGAAAACGCTTCTCCGGCATCAGGTGCGGACGGAACCGAATTTGGCATAACATATACATAGCGTCCATCATTACCCGGGGCTTTCATTACCTTCAGTAATTTCAAATCGCGCGATAAGGTGGCCTGCGTCAAATCAAAGCCCAAAGCAACTAGCTTTTGCAGGAGTTCTTCCTGACTACCAACCTGTTCGGCGGTTAGCAGGGTACGTATGGCCTCTAATCGTTCGCTTTTATTCTTCATCTATGCATATTTATACAATAGGGTTGCAAATTTATTCATTTATATTCCAAACTTCCAAACCCGTTTAGAAATATTTTTATATTTTTGCGCCGAGTTTTATAAGTGAGATTTTATTTTAATAAGAACGTTCTTTTAAACAAAAGCTAATCAGGCAGAAACAACATGGATAAAGGCATTAAGAAAGTTATTGTACTGGGATCAGGAGCATTAAAAATTGGTGAAGCAGGTGAATTTGACTACTCCGGCTCCCAGGCGTTAAAAGCCTTGCAGGAGGAAGGTGTTTATACAGTTTTAATTAACCCCAACATTGCCACTGTTCAAACATCAGAACATATAGCAGATAAGGTTTATTTTTTACCTGTTACGCCCTACTTTGTAGAAAAAGTTATCCAAAAAGAATCGCCCGACGGCATTTTACTGGCCTTTGGCGGACAAACTGCACTCAACTGCGGGGTAAAACTTTACGAAGCTAACACCCTCGAAAAATACAACGTGCGGGTTTTGGGTACACCGGTTCAATCCATTATTGAAACCGAGGACCGCGAAATATTTAACGCAAAGCTGGCCGAAATTGATGTTAAAACCGCCCGAAGTGTTGCCTGTACCACCATTGACGAGGCCATTGCTGCTGGTAAAACATTGGGCTACCCCATAATTGTACGGGCTGCTTATGCCCTGGGAGGACTAGGAAGCGGATTTTGTGACAATGAAGAAGAATTGCGCGAACTGGCC
>JAUIMD010000449.1 GCA_030433225.1 Bacteroidia bacterium | reverse complement strand
GCAATTGGGGTTTCATCAGCGTACAGTTCAATTTTCATTACGCCTTTTACGGTATTTATTTCTGCTATCATGGAAACTATTCTTTTAAAAATTAGGAATAAAAAGAGCCGAATTATCGTTAAGACAATGCGGCTCTTTCAACTATTGTTCAACTGATTTGTATTAATTCAGTATTTCTAACAATTCAACGTCGAAAATAAGTACTGACCCGGGAGGAATGCTGCCCGCTGCACGGTCGCCATATCCAAGCTCGGCAGGGATGGTGAAGCGGTATTTTCCACCTACACCCATCAATTGCAGTCCTTCTGTCCATCCTGGAATTACCTGGTTTAAACCAAACTCGGTGGGTTCGCCACGTTCTACAGAACTGTCAAAAACGGTTCCATCAATTAATGTACCGTGGTAGTGTACACGCACCTTGTCGGTTGCTTCAGGTTTTGCACCGTTGCCTTCAACCAGTACTTCGTATTGCAAGCCTGATTCAGTTACGATTACCCCCTCTTTAGCTTGGTTTGCTACCAGGAACGAATCCATTTTAGAGGCCGTTACCTGCAAAATAGAGTCTTGCTCGGCACGTTCCAGCTCCTGGAAGTATTTCATAATGAACTGACGGGTTCCACCTTCAACCACCATTGAAAGGGTGTCACCGGAAATACCTTGTTTAAAACCTAAAGCAATAAGATCGGTTGTTAATGGTTTTCCAGGCATTTTGTCCATGTTGTCTACCAGGTTAAACCCGTATTCGTATCCTAAAATGTACGAAACAGAATCGGCCTCTCCTTTAATTACAGCCGACATTCCGTTGCCTTTTACATTGGCGCTACCGGTTCCTTCGTTTACAATTTCGGTAGAGTCCTGCATAGCGGCACGAATTTGAGCAAAAAATTCATTCAGGTAAGTCTGACGGTCTTCCACTTCCAATTGCAGATCAATCAGTTTTACACCATCGTAAAAACCTACACCTACTGCATCGTAGTTCATCGGCTCACCGGGAATAGTGGACATATCCGCTAATAAATTGCTACCATAATCGTAACCAATCAGGTAACTTACACTATCGGTAGTGGTTTCGGTTTTCAATTTTCCCGAACCACCCATTCCACCACAAGAGGCTAACAGGGACACAATTCCTACAAGGCCTAGAAAATGTTTAAATTTCATGTTTTATAAATTTCGAATTTTAATAATCTTTTAATTTGTTCGTTCGAATTTTACCATTTATAATCAACATCTTTGCTGTTCTTTTGCATTGCATGCGGCCATTAATGGCAAATTCAGGCGGCGCGAAGATATACAATGTTTACTGCATAAGAAAACTTTTTGTTAAATAATTCATCAGATTGAAAATCTTGTACTTATCATGAAATTGAACACCTTAAACACGAAAAAACAACGCGTATTGCGATGGATGGTTTTATTGACTTTCGGCTTGCATACGGCAGTTTATTCGCAAAACTACCCCAACACCGATACCAAAACCAATCAATACCAAAATACCAGCTTTCATACGGTGGTGGAAATACCCGAAATGCCCAAATTACCTAAAACGGCCAAAAACATTATTTTACTTATTGGCGACGGGATGGGATCGGCACAGGTGTACGCCGGATTAACTGCCAACAAAGGACAGCTCAACCTCATGCAGTTTCCTTACAGCGGTTATTCCATTACCACCTCTGCCAGCAATTACATTACCGATTCGGCCGCAGGTGGCACCGCACTTTCTACCGGCAAAAAAACATACAACGGCGCCATTGGGGTGGATACCGCCGGCACGCCAATAAAAACCATCCTTGAAATTGCCGAAGAAATGGGAAAAGGCACCGGACTGGTATCTTCATCAAGCATTACCCATGCCACACCCGCCAGCTTTATTGCTCACCAGCCCGAAAGAGGGATGCAGGAAGAAATTGCCGCAGATTTTTTAAAAACTGACATTGATGTATTTATTGGCGGTGGCAAAAAATACTTTGACCAGCGTACCGACAGTGTTAACCTACTGAAAGAACTGGAACAGCAAGGCTACACCGTGGTGGATAATTTACCGGCCATTGAATCGTGCAAAGCCGACAAAATTGCCGGTTTTATTGGAACGGAACATGGCGATAAAATGCCGGAAAGAGGCAACGCATTAACCATTAGCACCCAAAAAGCATTGGAAGTATTGTCCAATAAAATGAATGGATTTTTTCTGATGGTGGAGGGCTCGCAAATAGATTGGGGCGGCCATGCCAACAACTCGGACTACCTCGTGGCCGAGATGATTGAATTTGACGAAGCCATCGGGCGGGTACTGGAATTTGCCAAAAAAGACGGCGAGACCCTCGTCATCGTCACCGCCGACCACGAGACGGGCGGCTATGCCATCAACCCCGGCTCAACTATGGATACCATCATCCCTGCCTTCACCACCGATAAACACACGGCGGCGCTCATCCCCGTTTTCGCTTATGGGCCGGGTGCGGAACTCTTCCGGGGCATTTATGAGAACACGGCTATTTATTGGAAAATGGTGCATGCGCTGGGTTTTGATAAGAAGGAGGAAGTGAGTGGAGGCAGTGGAGCAGGGGAGAATGGGGAGTGAGGCTAATAATGTTCGTGTCCGGTAAAATTAGACCACCTCATAGTTTGCTTTTCTATTTTTCTGAAATACCTTTTTGAGTTTGGTAAAAACCATCTAATAGGCTCTCAATCAATTTATCAAGTTTGATGTTTTTCGCTTCAATCCATTGACGGATGTCCGCTTTCACCTTTATTTTAACCTCCGTTTGCAATGCTGCTTTAGCAACGGGGTCGTTTTCAGTTCGCCGTCTTGGCCGTCCCGTTTCACCCGGTAGTTGAACGAAAGGCGCTGCAGTCCGTAGTCGTCCGATGCCTCTCCGACGAAATAGTGGAGCTTGCTCTCCGTGC
>JAUIMD010000448.1 GCA_030433225.1 Bacteroidia bacterium | reverse complement strand
TCCGGCAATAATCAAGTATTCACTGGAAAAATAAGGGCTACTAATTACCGGTGGCTTTATACCGGTAATACGCTCGATATCTGAAGCCAGCGCATGTGCCACCACCGATACCACTTCAGCATCACTGGTGTCGATACAAATAGGTGTTGTAGCACCTTTATGCACTATCGAAATGTTTTCTTTTGTTGCTTCCGATTCCACGCGTAGTGGTTTTGGGTGCTGGATGGAACAGCTGACTAACAGTGTAATTACCACCGCGCACGCAAATAAATACTTGTTTTTCATACCACTTATTTCCGGGTGTAAATTTTAATTCTGATCGTAACTATTAAAAAAGGGCACAAAGGGTTGCACGTTCTTTTGCGGGGAACCAAAAATACGTTGTAAATCTTCGGGCCACTCATTAAGAGGAACCAATGTAAAACTTCCCGAAACGCGTTCTACTTGTGACAGCCTTACTTTTATTTCTGGTTCAGAATTTTTATTGAATCTTCCTGATATCAGTGCATTGTGACTTATCACCACCCCTTCGGGCGATCGCTCCACGGCAATGTTGGCTTTATCCGCAATCAATGCAAAGCCCTTCCCGCTTTTGTCAGTTAACAATGCAATTTCTACCTCCTGCCGGTTGCCCTGAAAAAACAAATCCTGCACATTAAGGTGATAAGTTCCAAACTCCGACAGGCGACTTTTGCCCGGGTACGCTGCATATGGCCCCATGCCCACCCAACGAAATTCAGTAAGACTCGCGGGGGCAACAAACGAAAGTCCGGCCTCCATGGCTATACCGGCAACATTGCGGGGTGTAATTTCGTACCTAACCTCTATCGCTCCATGCTCCAAAAGAGAATACTGTATGTTTCCATCCAAAAACTGCCCTTGTTTATTGCCTCGTTCAAATATGCAATCAACTACTTTCATTTGGTCAAGATCTGTTTTTAAGTGGATTTGCTGCGGAGCCATATAACGGGGTGCCCAAATGGGATTGTTTTCGCCCCGTTTTTCTATTATTGTTTGTTCGGACATGGTGCTTATACGCCCCATGCGGGCAAATGCCCCTTGTAGTTCGATAAAATCATCTCCTGCGATTTTCAGCTGTATGCGGTTATTGTTGGCGTCTACCGTGCTTCTTTCGCCTTTTTGTTGGATTACTTTTTGCAACCTTGCAGTCCTTTCCTCTCCTTCCGCAACAATCGGGTAAGTTTTTTCGTAGAACGGATTTCCGCCCTTTTTATCAGAAAAAACAAGCTCAAGTCGATAAAAGAAGGCGTTGGATGATGCCGGAATTTCCACCCCAAGTTCATGCACTATGGTATCGTGAGGCATTCCCTCAAGGGGCAATTCTCCCGTGACCAGTTCCTTTCGGTCACCCATCAGTTTCCAGGTGCAATGTACCCGGTTCAGCTGCGTAAAATTGAACCGGTTACTCAGCTTGATGTATACGGTTGTCGGAATTCCTAATGGAACTTTTAAGGTATCGTCCAACGCCTTTACAGGGGTGTAAACCTTGCGCATTTCGTAAAAATCTTCATGTGGTATCCGGTTGGCATAGGCAAGGCCATCGGCACCTTTGTTGCCAAAATTATCGTAACATCGAATCGAATCGAGCCAAACGGAAGTAGTAACGTCATTGGCCTGTATAGCAGAATCCGATTTCACCAAAATCCCCTGGTCGAACAAGTGCCAAACGGCTCCACCCGCAAAAATGGGATATTGGTACATCAACTCCCATAAGGCTTCTATACGGTCGGCATCCAGCCCCAGCGCATGGGCATATTCTGTAATTATAATAGGGCGATTAAATTGTTGGGCATACTGTTTCAGATGCGACGGAGCCGGATAATGCGGCGAAAGCAGGTCGACCTCTGCCGGAATGGTATCGCCGATTTTTCTAAAGTACGATCCTACCTGCGGAAAGCTGTAAGGCCTGGTAGGATCCAGTAATTTTACATACCGCCCCGTTTCCAGGCAAATTTTTGTTAACGGATTTTCGTTGCCAACACTCCATGCAATTACACACGGATGGTTTTTATCACGGGCAATGGTTGCCCTTGCACGTTCTTTTAAATCGGTCAAGAAATCGGCTTTGTACAGGTTTTTATCCCCAAACCCGAAGGGTACCTCATCAATAACGTAAAATCCCAACGAATCGCACAATTCCATAAAACGAGAGTGCGGTGGATAATGAGCCGCCCGTATAAAATTGGCATTTCCCTCCCGAATAAGTTTCAGGTCCTCCAACATTTCTTTTTCGGTGATAGCGCGCCCATTTACCGGCGAAAGGTCGTGGTGGTTTACGCCCCGTAATTTCACCACCTTGTTGTTTATTTTAAAAATCCCATTCTCCCATGTAATTTCCCGTATACCCACTTTTTGCTCATAGGTCTGCACACTTTTGTTTCCTTCCAACACTTCCACCCTCAGCGTATACAAATACGGTGTTTCCGAGGTCCATAGGTTTGCATTTGGGAGGCTTATGCTTCCGGCATAAAGCACCGAATCGGCATCGGGATTTTTCAATGTTGTAGCTAAAGGTGCGGCTGCCACCACCTGCCCGGTAACATCAAACAGCTTTACTCGTACCCCCTGGTGTTTTTTAATTTTTGGGGTGGATACCAGCGCAGCCATGTGTATGGAAGCTGACTGATCCTTTACAAAGGTTTTTACCGTTAAATCATTCAGGTGGGTGGATGGCACACGAAATAAGGTAACATCCCGAAAAATTCCCGAAAGGGACCAGCAATCGTTGGTATCAAATGCCCACCCCCGCGAGCGTGTGGAAACCTCCACCGCCAGTTCGGCACGTTCCCCTGCCCTTACAAACTCCGAAATATCAAATATTTTTCGGTTAAAAGCGCTGTTCCAATAACCTGCATACCGGCCATTCACCCACACCTTGTATCCGTACAATA
>JAUIMD010000447.1 GCA_030433225.1 Bacteroidia bacterium | reverse complement strand
CGATAACGCACAGGATGTATATGTGGAAATAGCCTACAAGCCAATTCGGGGCTTACACCTGCTGGCAGCGTATAACATGGCGCAAAAAGGCCCTGAGCTTATCAATGATGCCAATTCCAATAAAGGACTTGTTTTTCTGGAAACGGTGGAGTGGGAAAAGCGGCAGTTGTTTTTCAAAGCGAGCTATGAGGTGGTCAACAACGGGTTTGTTTTTGTGCAATTTCAAAACATGGAAATTACCGGAGATCAAAAATACACCTCAAATTATTATATTGGAAAAACAAATACCTTTTCCATTGGTTTTAATAATAACTTTTAGAATTTTGCAGACAATAAACAGTAAATTTATTTAATTAAATGAAAGGCATAATACTTGCCGGGGGGTCTGGTACCCGGCTTTATCCCATTACAAAAGGCATTTCGAAGCAACTGCTTCCCATTTACGATAAACCCATGATTTATTACCCGTTAACCACTTTAATGTTGGCGGGTATTAAAGAAATACTGGTTATTTCGACCCCACAGGATACGCCGCTTTTTGAGCATTTGCTTGGAGACGGAAGCCAATGGGGCATCCACCTAAGTTATGCCGTACAGCCCTCGCCCGACGGGTTGGCTCAGGCTTTTATTATTGGGGAATCGTTTATTGGAAACGAGGATGTGTGCCTGGTGCTAGGGGATAACATTTTTTATGGGGGCGGATTTACCCAACTGCTGAAAAATGCCAGGACATCGGTTGAGCAACAAGGGAAGGCCAATATTTTTGGCTATTACGTGAATGATCCGGAACGGTATGGGGTAGCAGAGTTTGATGCGGATAAAAATGTGATCAGCATCGAGGAAAAACCGGAAATCCCTAAAACCAATTATGCCGTGGTAGGCTTGTATTTTTACCCCAATTCAGTGGTGGAAATCGCTAAAAACATCCAACCCAGTGCACGTGGAGAACTGGAAATTACCACCGTAAACCAAATGTACATGCAGCGGAAGCAACTTATGCTGTCCATGATGGGTAGGGGTTATGCCTGGCTGGATACCGGAACATTTGCATCCATGTTGGAAGCTTCTAACTTTATTGAAACCATAGAAAACCGGCAAGGATTAAAAGTTGCCTGCCCCGAAGAAATAGCGTGGTACAACCAATGGATCAGCAGATCGGAACTGGAAGAGCAAGCCAGAAACCTGCAAAAAAACAGTTATGGACAATACCTGTTGCGTTTATTAAAGTAAATTTTATTCCCTCTGAATTACACATGCTTGCCTTTGATATTGGCAGCAGATACATACACTATGAATATTATAAAAACGTCTATTCCCGAGGTTGTGGTATTTGAGCCAAAAGTGTTTGGCGACCATCGGGGATATTTTCTGGAATCGTTTCGCCAGGATGTGATTGATGAGCATCTGGGAAAGGTTCAATTTGTTCAGGATAATCAATCCAAATCATCGTACGGAGTATTGCGTGGGCTACACTTTCAACGTTCACCGTTTACGCAGGCTAAACTGGTTACCTGCTTATCGGGTAAAGTGCTGGATGTAGCAGTTGATATGCGCGTGGGCTCTCCAACGTATGGACAACATGTAGCGCAGGAACTTACCGCCGACAACCACCTTCAAATGTATGTACCACATGGTTTTGCGCACGGTTTTGTAGTACTAAGCGAAACGGCAGTTTTTGCCTATAAATGTGACAATTACTATGCGCCTGCCTACGACGGTGGTATTCGTTTTGATGATCCTGCCTTGGGCATCGACTGGCGCATTCCGCACGCGGATATGAAACTGTCGGAAAAAGACTTAAAACAACCATTGTTAAAGGATACACCTGTATTTACCTATCATAAAAAATAAAAGATACGACCCCCATTACCTATACTGGGGTTGGATGAAATAAACAGCAATGAATCACATGAATATATTGGTTACCGGGGCTAAGGGGCAATTGGGGCAGGAATTAAAAAGCCTGTCAGCACTGCATCCAAAGGCTACATTTTATTTTACCGACGTAGAAGACCTGGACATACTGCAATTGGAACAGGTGCAAAATTTTGTGGTAGAGCATCGAATTGATGCGCTGATAAATTGCGCGGCCTACACGGCGGTTGATAAGGCTGAGAGCGAGCAGGAACTTTGCATGCAAATTAATGCCATCGGACCAGAAAATTTAGCCAAAGCGGCTGCACAGGTGAAGGCCCGGTTTATACACATTTCTACCGACTTTGTGTTTAACGGAAATAGTTATGTCCCGTATACCGAAATGGATGCGGAGGATCCTTTAGGGGTGTACGGTTCCACTAAACTGAGGGGGGAAAAACGGGTGGTGCAGGCATATCCGCAAAGTGTTATTTTGCGCACCTCGTGGTTGTATTCGTCGTTTGGAAACAATTTTGTAAAAACCATGCTCAGGTTGGGAAAAGAACGGGAGCAGTTGGGGGTAATTTTTGATCAGGTTGGAACACCAACTTACGCTCACGACCTTGCCCAAGCCATTATGGTGATTTTAGGAAGTGATGATGAGCGTTACACTCCGGGTATTTACCACTATTCCAATGAAGGAGTCGCTTCCTGGTACGATTTTACGAAAGCCATTCATGAAATTGGAGGTGTAGATTGCAAGGTGCAGCCGATATTGGCTGAGGCTTACCCCTTGCCCGCGGCTCGTCCACACTACAGCGTGCTGAATAAAGCGAAAATAAAATCCATCTTTAGCATTGAAATACCGTATTGGCGTGAATCGTTAAAAAAGTGCATGGCACTGTTGAACGAAGAAATAGAGAATAAAAATAATAGATAAGAAATTAAGCAATGAAAAAAATACTCATTACCGGAGGAGCCGGATTTATCGGGTCGCATGTGGTTCGGTTGTTTGTGAAAAAATATCCCGATTACCAGGTGGTTAACCTCGATAAACTCACC
>JAUIMD010000446.1 GCA_030433225.1 Bacteroidia bacterium | reverse complement strand
ATACCAGCCCATACCTCTTCCCCAAACGTTTTTGGATTGTCCGGTAATGCTGTCGGACCATTTCTGTTCGCGGCTTTCGTCCCACCCATGTCGGTAAAGTCCT
Source organism: Bacteroidia bacterium (assembly GCA_030433225.1). Taxonomy (GTDB): domain Bacteria; phylum Bacteroidota; class Bacteroidia; order Bacteroidales; family UBA5342; genus JAUIMD01. The sequence continues at coordinate 2,817 of JAUIMD010000446.1, read as the reverse complement.
GTTGCAGGATCTTTTAAATGTTTGTGGATGAGTTTAATTTGGAGGGCAACATCGTCAAATAAAGCATTTTCCTGAAAAGTGGCGGCATACTCAGTCAGGAAGGGTACCCCCATATACAGCCCGTCCAGCCACATTTGCCAGGGATAAACATTTTTATGCCAAAATCCGCCTTCAGAGGTACGCGGGTGTTTGCGCATTTGTTGACGCAAACTATCCATCGCAGTTTTGTAACGTTTATCACCAGTTGCTGCATACAATGGAAACAGGATTTTACCTGCATTAATCATGTCAATGTTGTATTTGTCCATTTGGTATCCGCGAATAATGCCATTTTCGTCGATCATGGTGTCGGCATACGATTTGGCGTAGGTGTAAAACAACGAATCACCGGTAGCCTCCCAAAGTTTCAAATCGGCCAGTGTTACTAAGCCCTGGCAATAGGCCCATCGAGGATGTTTAGAGAAATCCAGCATCCAGCTTTCCGGGTTTCGCTGGATATCCGATTTAGCCATTTCGATGGCCCATTCGGTGGGGGTTTTTGTTTTCTCCTGTGGAGTTTCGCAGGACAATAAGAGCGTTGCAAGTGCAATAAAAAGAATGTTTTTCATATGTATGTAGTTTTCAATAATCGACCTAAACGTGTTGGATGAAACCTTATTTAAAGCACCCAGCTAAGTTTACACGCATACAGGTTTACCTTTATGGTTAAATGGAGTATGCATGCCAAGTATCCCCTTTTTTGATGGAAATACCGCACAAGAAAATCAATTGCGGCTTAACAGTTAGGTAAAAATGTATCAATTTTTATGGTATCCCTCCATTCGGTACGATAACCTCCTTTTGCCTTATGCCCAACTTTCTACTGGTAAAGGTAAAAAATAGGGTAAAGGGGGGATAAATGATTATTTTTTCGAAGGAATCGTATTTCAGGTGTATCTTTGTACCCGAAATTTATCCACCGGTAAAACGAATTTATGACTTTAAAATCGCTCACCTTAAACTACTTATTGGTTGTCCTGTTCGCAGGCCTTGTGTTATTACCAGCATGCAACCATACTTCGAAAGAAGAGCAACAAGGGGTGACAAATGTTCCGACGCCTGATGAGGTAGGAGTGTTGCAGATGCCTGATACGATTGCAGCAGTCAGCGCACCATTTGCCATGCCGAAATTTAGCAAACCCACATTTCCGGCGGATACGGTAGTGGTTCAGCTCGTCGAAAATCAATCCAACCGAGCAATAATTCAAAGTGCGATTGACCAAACCAGTAAGCAAGGTGGTGGAGTAGTGGTTATACCGAATGGAACCTGGAAAACCGGCCGAATCGAACTTAAATCAAACGTAAACCTGCATTTCGAAGAGAAAGCAATTTTGCTTTTTAGTGGGGAAATTGAAGATTACTTACCCGTGGTATTTACCCGGGTGGAAGGGGTGGAAGTATTTTCGTTAGGTGCCTGCATTTATGCCAACAATGCCCATAACATAGCGCTTACCGGAAAAGGGCAGCTCGTAGGGCCCGCAGAGGGTAGTGTGCGCGAAAGAATTTTGACAAGTGAGGTAATTGACAACGTGATTGACCCCGACACGCCTGTTGCAGAACGTATTGTGGATGGTAAAAAGCAAGACTGGATTTTTCCTCCTATGTTTATTTCTCCCATCAACTGCTCGCAAGTGTACATTGAAGGCATTTCACTTACCCAAACAGCCTTTTGGAACATTGTTCCGGTGTATTGCAATCAGGTAATTATTCGGGGCGTTACGGTAAATTCGGTGGGCATACCCCGTGGCGACGGTATTGACATAGAATCCAGTAAAAATGTATTAATCGAATATTGCGATTTGAGCTCGGGCGATGATTGTTTTACCATGAAGGCGGGCCGAGGAAAGGATGGCATGCGCGTAAACCGCCCCACAGAAAACGTTGTGGTACGCTTTTGCATGGCGCGTGAGGGACATGGTGGCATAACCGTAGGCAGCGAAACGGCAGGTACCATACGTAACTTATATGTGCACGATTGTGTTTTTGAAGACACCGGGGTGGGCATCCGCTTTAAAACCCGAAGACCAAGAGGAGGAGGCGGTGAAAACCTGTATTATGAGCGCATACGCATGCACCTGCGTTATACGGCTATAAAATGGGATATGCTGGGCTCATCTGCCCATGTGGGGGAATTAGCCAACCGCTTGCCGGCCAGACCGGTAAATGAACTCACCCCTCATTACAAAAATATCCACATAAAAGATGTAGTGATTGAAAATGCAACACATCTTTTAAAGGTAATTGGAATTCCTGAAGCACCGGTGGAAAATTTACGGCTGGAAAATGTGCAGGCTCACTGTTCGAATTTTATACAGGCAGCCGACCTGAAAGGGGCACATTTTCTAAACATTTCGATGGAGGGCAACGATTCGGTCGTAATTCTGCAGGATGTATCCCGCACTACATTTCAAAATGTGGCCTTCCACACCGCCAATGCACCCGTTGCCCTGTTTGTAGAAGGTGATATGTCAGATTCCATACGCGTTACGGGTTGCACGAACCTGCCCGATACCCTTTTTGTGAAAGCGATACGGTAAAAGCGGGTTTCGTAAAAGTACTTCTTTAATCTGCGTAAAAATCAGGTTTTACATTTCCTTACCCTGTATTGTTATTCATAACTTTAAAGGTGCCATTGGTAACTTTTAAAATACAACGTCATGAATACAAAAGGAATAACCATGGTACAGACTACGTCCCATCGAGACAGTGAAGTACAGGCATTTCAAGAACGCCCGGTATACGTCATTGACGGCGCGCGTACGCCATTCATCAAAGCGC
>JAUIMD010000445.1 GCA_030433225.1 Bacteroidia bacterium | reverse complement strand
CTGCGCTACGCGATTGAAAAATTCCCGGAACACGAGCGCCAGCAATATCTAAAAGGAACTGCCTAGCACTACCCTTCTTCTTCGTAACTAAAGGCATCAATCAGCTCAAAAATATCATCGTGAACGTGGGTAAACTTCAGCATACAGTTGTTTTCCACCGACAAGCGAAAAAGGTCTGAAATAGTATTGTAGCCACCATCTTTGAAACTGTTTATGTCATTCAGCTCAATGGTAATCAGCTTATTGTCTTCCAACAACGGTATAACCATGGCAGCCAGTTCATTGCCAATATCGTCACCCAATGTAGTTTCCTCTGTAACTTTTACTTTATACGTATTGTCATCGTATCCAATCAATTCAACCATGGCAGTCATTTTTATTTACGTTGAATAAAGATAATGCAAAACTACGGCAGAAAGGAACTGGCTGTTGAACTTTTTATGCAGGATTATTCTCCGGGGCTAAACCGCATTCCATCGCTAACAGCCACAGTATTTGGGAAAATTTCGCGTGCCACCTTTTCATGTCCTTCTGCGCTGGTGTACCGTGCCGAAAAGTGACCTATCAGCAGCTGCTTTGCTTCTGCCATGCGCGCAACTTCTGCTGCCTGCCGGGCCGAAGAATGGAACGTTTTAGAAAGGCGCACCTCATCATCTTCCATAAACGTTGCCTCGTGGTACAACAAATCCACCCCCTTAATTAAGGGTGCAATGGAGGGTTTAAATTTAGTGTCGGAGATATAGGCATAGGAACGCGGAAGTGGTAAAGATTCGGTGGTTAGTGCTTTGTTTTCAATAACGGTGCCATCTTTCAACGTTAAATCCGAGCCCGCTTTTATACTCACAATTTCTGCAATGCTTAGTTGGTATTTTTCTACCATTTCTTTGCGGATGTTTTTTTCCCTTGGCTTTTCCTTAAAAAAGTAACCGCAGGTTGGCACCCTGTGGTTTAGTGGAATGCTCCATACTTCCATGGATTTATCTTCAAATATTCTGGCATGCTTCTTTGGGTCTACATCGTGGTAGTGGATGGCAAATGTTAAGCCATGCGAGAAATATTCGATTACTGGGTGTAAAATGGTTTTTAGCTCAGGATGTGCAAAAATGTGCAAATCGCTGGTGCGCCCCAAAAGATTAAAGCTGGCAACTAACCCGGGCAGCCCCAGGCAATGGTCGCCATGTAAGTGGGATATAAAAATATGGTTTAGCCTTGAGAACTTGAGCTTGAACTTGCGCAATTGTATTTGCGACCCTTCGCCACAATCCACCATAAACAACTTTTCGCGCACATTAAGTACGTGGCACGACGGAAAGCGTTGCGAGGTAGGGGTGGCAGAATTACTGCCTAAAATGGTGAGTTCAAATTTCATGATCGAAAAAAATCAAACAGAAGGTGGTCAGCATCGCTTGTACTTCCTCCGGTTTTGTTATGCCTGCAAAATTAAAAAAGGGATTCCAAACCGGCATCCCTTTCTCTACTTTTTGGTGTATACTTATAAGAGCATGAAGCCATAGGGGGTACGGTAAAAGTATACTCCTCCATGGTAATACGCTTTTTTACCGTTGTACCGCACCTTAACCGTACCGTGTGGCAAAACCTGTACATATTTGGGGGGCATTACCTGCACATACCCTCCCGATGGAAGAGCTTTGTAAAACCGCTTATTGCTATGGTAATAGGCGTGCCCGTTTAAAACCATAACATGAGTTTGAGGTGGCAGGCAGGAAAATACGGTTTGATATCCTTGCCGCGGATGGGTGGGATAAAACGTATGCATGTGGTGTGCATGTTGTTTATAAACCGGCTGATGTACTTTAACAACCACGGCCGGCTTTGCTGTGCAATAAGTTCCATACCGTCTGTCTTTATGGGTTGCATTACCAGGCGTTGATGGTGCTGAATGGTAGCTTACCTGCTGCACCGCATTGCGTTTTGTGCGCTTATGTTGTTCTGCCTGGGTATTGGTGGGTACCAGGATGGCCATACTCAAAATAATGGCGATAAAAACGGTTTGTACTTTTCTTGTTTTCATGACGTGTAGTTTTTCGTTCATAATTCAGGCCCTGTACCCTTTTACAAAACAATTGCCATGCCAAAAACATAACAACCTAAACTACAACACGCTACACCACCTTTCCATCCCCATTAAACGGTGTTAGCGTTTAGTGCATTATAAGAACTCTTTAATTTTTAAGGAAGCCGGAATAAACATAGAAACGTCGCCGTTGTGTTTCAGTATCTCGCGTACAATGGTAGAATTTACCGGCGTATGTTCGGGGGCAGTAAGCAGAAAAACAGTATCGATACTGCTCATTTTTTTGTTGACTTGGGCAATGGCACGCTCGTACTCAAAATCTGCCGAAGTGCGCAATCCACGCAAAATAAACCCGGCTCCCACCGATTTGGCAAATTCAATGGTCAGGCCATTGTACGACATCACCTTTACATTGGGATAGCCCTCAAAAACCTTGTTCACCATTTCCATACGTTTTTGCAGACTAAACAGGGTGTTTTTTGCAGAATTGGTACCCAACGACACAATTACTTCGTCAAAAATTTCCAACCCGCGTTTAACAATCGATTCGTGACCAATGGTAAACGGATCGAACACGCCGGGAAAAATAGCTCTTTTCATGCTTGATTATTTCGGGCAAAGGTAAACATCTTTTACCTACATTTAGAAATCCACCCTATATTGGGAGATAAAGACTAAATTGTATTTTTGTAGCTATGACGATTTACTCGGAAGTAAACACCCCCCGCCTGGCCTACATCGTCAGGTTTCTTGCCGGCTTTTACAACAGTCCGGTACTGCTTACCCACACGCCCCCTTCCGATGCATCCTTTTTTGTGAATTATTCGGCTACTCCATTGCCAAACTCCATTCAAATGGTGCCGCACAGCATATTGCTTGAACAATC
>JAUIMD010000444.1 GCA_030433225.1 Bacteroidia bacterium | reverse complement strand
GAAAGCCCAATGTTGGTAATACCGTTTTTAAGGTGACGCGTTACAAACGGCAGGATTCTTTGCGGTAGTAGCGCGGCCCCTTTTCAAAGCCAAGTTGCTGACTGATGGCTTCTTTCTCAGCATCAGGTGCAAGAAAAATGGTTTGACAAGTTGGGGTGCAACACGCGTTATACTTTTCGGCACATTTAGCACATTGAATAAAAAGCAGGTTGCACCAAACATTGCTGCAATTGGTATGGGTATCGCAGGGCTCACCACATTGGTGGCAGGTACTCACCACTTCGTCGCTTATTTTTTCGCCCAAACGTTCGTCAAATACAAAGTTTTTGCCCTTGAATTTGTTGGGGAGGTTCTCTTCATCGAGCTGCCGGGCATAATCAATAATTCCGCCCAAAAGCTGGTTTACTTTGTTAAAGCCATGGTGCTTAAGGTAGGCGCTTGTTTTTTCGCAACGTACACCACCGGTACAATACAGCAGAATTTCTTCGTTTTCTTTTCCTTTTAATTTATCCAGCACTTCCGGAAGTTCATCTCTGAATGTTTCGGCCTGCGGAAGTATGGCACCTTCGAAATGCCCGATTTCACTTTCGTAATAATTGCGCATGTCTACCACAACGGCGCCTTCATCCATTTTTTGGTTCCATTCTTTTGCACTCAGGTGGGTGCCCACATTGGTTACATCATATTCCGAAATATCAAGGCCATCGGCAACAATTTGGCTGCGTACCTTAATGGCCAGCTTAATAAAGGACCGTCCGTCGTCTTCCACCGCAATTTTAAAGGGAACATCTGCAAATTCAGGAAAGGCGCGCAGGGATGTTTCAAACCGGGCCCAATTGTGTTCGGGAACGCTCATTTGGGCATTAATCCCTTCCTGCGCCACGTAAATACGCCCCAAACAATTTAACTCTGCCCATAAGGCAAAAAGCGTATCGCGTAAAGTTTCGGGAGCATCAATAAGCACGTATTTGTAAAACGAAACGGTTTTACGTTTAAACGTTTCGGCGTGCAGCATTTTTTCCAAATCTTCTCTGCTGTACTTATTTACCAAGGTGTGTTTTCTTTTGTTGGGATCCATAACCTGAAAATTTTGGCAAAAATAAATATTTATTTGGAATGGATAAGCAAAGGTTGCGATTCTTTCGGCTTCCTGAAAAAACCGGTAAATTCCCGTTAATTTCGTTTAGTTTTGCAAAGCGTAAACAAGATGCACAATGCTATGAAAGACTTTAAGAAATACTTTAAAATTAAGGCATCGGTGGCCGATGTGTACAATGCACTGACGAATGAGCAAATGATTGAGATTTGGACCGGCGACCGGGCAGTGATGAAAACAGAGGCCAATACTCCCTTTGAGCTTTTCGATGGAAATATATCGGGGATAAACCTGGAATTTCAGGAGAATAAAAAACTGGTGCAGGAATGGGATTTTGGGGATACCGAAGCCCCATCAGTAGTTACTCTATTGTTGCACGAAAATAAGGGACAAACCTCGCTTGAGCTTCGCCATACCAATATACCCGATGAGGCCTACGAAAACATTACTGCCGGCTGGGAAGAGGATTATATGGGGGCCATACAGGCCCTGTATAACGACTAGTTATTGCAGAAAATCTTTAAAACGGAGGTAGGCCTGCCAAATTACCATTCCACCCGAAATGGATACATTCAGGGAATGTTTGGTACCAAATTGCGGTATTTCAATGCAGCCGTCGCATTGGTTTACAACATCCTGCTTCACCCCCTTTACTTCATTGCCAAGCACAAAGGCCAGTTTTGGGTACGCATGCAGGTCAATGGTGTCCAGCATGTGGGCGTTTTCAGCCTGTTCAATGGCAAATACCGTATAGCCTTTTTTTTGCAATTCAAGCACCGAATCCAGCGTGTGCTCAAAATAGCTCCAGTTCATGGACTCCTCTGCGCCGAGTGCCGTTTTATGAATTTCGTTATGGGGTGGGGTAGCGGTGATGCCACATAAGTGAATCTCCTGCAACAAAAAAGCATCGGCCGTTCTAAACACAGAGCCTACATTGTTCAGGCTGCGTACATTGTCCAGTACCATTACGACCGGAATTTTTTTTGCCTCCCTGAAATCATCCACTGATTTACGGCCCAGTTCGTTGTTTTTAAGTTTTCTCATGATGGAATTAAATGCAAAACGCCTCCAAAATTAAGGAAGCGTTTTTACTATGCTTTAACAATGAGCTTATTCAATAATGGTATTCCACTGGTAAGGATCGGGCAAATCGCCGGTTTGTATCCCAAGTAGAGTCTGGTATAATTTGGTGCATTGCGGACCTGCCTCACCATTGTCAGAATATACAAACGACTCACCGGTATCGGCATCGTCAATTTGTCCAACGGGGCTAATCACCGCAGCGGTTCCACAGGCTCCTACTTCTTCAAAGGTGCCCAATTCACTCACTTCTATTCTTCTGCGCTCCACCGTCATGCCTAAATCTTTGGCAATTTCAAGCAAGCTTTTGTTGGTGATGGAAGGCAATATGGAACCGGACAAAGGAGTGATGTAGGCATTGTTTTTAATTCCAAAAAAGTTGGCCGGTCCACACTCATCAATGTATTTCTTTTCTTTCGCATCCAAATACAATACGGCAGAGTATCCACCCTCAGTAGCAATTTTACCGGAGCGCATGCTGGCGGCGTAATTTCCACCTACTTTAATGTTGCCGGTTCCCTGCGGGGCAGCACGGTCAAACTGTCGGGAAATCACCATTTTGGTAGGTTTAAAACCACTTTTGAAATATGGCCCCACTGGTGTAACAAATACCATAAACATGTACTCGGCCGAGGGCTTTACGCCAACCTGTGCACCGGTACCAATAAGTAATGGACGAATGTACAACGACGCACCTGAACCGTAGGGAGGCACAAATTCCTTGTTGAGTTCCACGGCCTTTACAACC
>JAUIMD010000443.1 GCA_030433225.1 Bacteroidia bacterium | reverse complement strand
GCAGGCACTTCGCCTGAAAACGCTGCGGCCAGACTTTCGGCATCGTCAAACTCGAAGGCGGCACTATCGTAAATGGGCATGCGCAATGAACCGTGCGCATCGTTTTTGGCATATGGGGTATGTAACAAGCGGGTAGTAAATCCTTTTTTCGACATGTGTTCTCCTGATTTTAAGACACCAAAAATACTATTTTTCTTTTGTTCGCATTCTTTCGACGAATCTAAATGACAGCATCAGGCATAAAAAAGTCCTGCCTTGCAGGTAGCAAAGCAGGACTGTATATTCGCATTGATGTATTTATTAAGCCTCGTCGAAAAGCGCTGTACTTAAGTAACGCTCACCGGTATCGCAAATAATGGTAACAATGTTTTTTCCGGCATTTTCCGGCTTTTTGGCAATTTCGAGTGCCGCAGCAATGTTGGCACCGGATGAAATTCCACACAAAATTCCTTCTTCTTCAATTACGCGTTTGGCAGTGGCAAATGCAGTGTCGTTGTCAATTTTTACAACCTCGTCAATCAGGCTGGTATCGCAGTTGCTGGGAATAAAACCTGCACCAATTCCCTGAATTTTGTGCGGTCCGGGTGCTCCACCTGAAATTACAGGAGAATCTACTGGTTCAACTGCAATGGCCTTAACACTTGCCTTTTTCTCCTTTAATACCTTCGAAACTCCCGAAATGGTTCCACCTGTACCCACACCGGCAATAAAAATATCTACCGTACCATCGGTGTCGTTCCAAATTTCTTCGGCAGTAGTTTTGCGGTGAACTTCAGGGTTGGCAGGGTTGTCGAACTGCATTGGCATAAACGAATTGGGGTTTTCTGCAATTAACTCTTCAGCTTTTGCAATGGCCCCTTTCATTCCTCCTGCAGCCGGGGTAAGCACCAATTGCGCGCCAAAACCTTTCAGCAACTTACGGCGCTCCAAACTCATGCTCTCGGGCATTACCAAAATACATTTGTAGCCTTTTGCTGCACTTACAAACGATAAACCGATACCGGTATTTCCACTGGTAGGTTCAATAATAATGGTGTCTTTGTTCAGTTTGCCAGCCGCTTCGGCTGCCTCAATCATTGCCAGTGCAATACGATCTTTTACGCTGCTGGCCGGATTAAACGATTCCAGTTTGGCGTACACATTGGCCTGGGTGTCGTTTAAACGGTTGATTTTTACCAACGGCGTGTTGCCGATTAATTCCGTAATGTTATTTGCAATTTTCATTCCTGTAAAAATTAAATGTTATTTTTTAATGTGTTTATTATCAAGTGTTTTTGCTAGATGTAGTACATGTTTTCGTTGGAGAATGCATCGTATTTGCGCTGATTTTCCACCACCGATTTTAAATCGCTTTTCTCCATGTAGGCAATTACCACTTCGTTTAATTCCAGCCAATATTCAGCAGATGCCCGGGTTGTAGTGGGTTTCGGTTCATTCGCCGTATTGCGTCTTTCTCCCAGATTTAAGTTGCCTTCAAAAGCCTGATAAATTTCGTACAGCGAAATGCGCTCCGGGCTGCGGGTAAGCTGGTATCCGCTTTTTTTTCCTTTAATGTTGCTGATTAGTCCGGCAGACTTTAATCCCGAGATAATCTGATCCAGGTATTTATTGGAAATCTGCTGCCGGTGGGCAATTTCTTTTTGCAGTACCCCTTCGTTATTGTTGTTGTACATGGCAATATCCACCAGGGTTTGCAGGGCATATTTTATTTTAGCATTAATCTTCATGGTTAAACTACTTTTGTGGTAGTAAAGTGATGCAAATATAAACTAAACGCATTGAAAATACCAAATTAAAAAAGTAGGGTTTGGAGGTGGTATTAGAATAATGAAGAATATAAAACACAGTAAATAAGGGAGAAGGGTATGAAATTGATTTGGTTTGATTGGGTGAAATATAAAACTACTAAAAAAGTAGCTTAAAATATTGGAGAGTGCTGTAATAAGGCAAAAACGGGTACCTGCTTTAAAAGATTGTACGGCGTTGCATGAGGAGGTTTGGGGTGAGATGCATTTTACATATTGCTCGGTATCGCGTCAAAATTTTCAAAATTGGCAAGGGATTTTGATAAAAGCATATTAAAAATGTACTTTTATCCGCCAATAAAAACCGAATTGAATGAACCAGATTCATGATTTTTTAGATGCCGTAAATAATGCCGTTGGGGGTGGAGATTGGTTTGTATACCTGTTGTTAGGAACCGGAGTATTTTTTACCCTGTATCTGGGATTTCCCCAAATACGGTATTTTGGCCATGCCATAAAAATTGTTTCAGGTAAATACGATAAGTCGAACGATGTGGGCGACACCAGCCATTTTCAGGCCTTAACCACGGCATTGTCAGGTACCGTAGGCACGGGTAACATTGCCGGGGTGGCCCTGGCCATTAACCTGGGTGGCCCTGCAGCACTTTTTTGGATGCTCGTTACTGCTTTTCTTGGAATGTGTACCAAATTTGTAGAAGTAACCCTTTCGCATAAATACCGCGAATTTGACAGCGACGGTACGGTAGCCGGTGGTCCCATGTATTTTATGAAGAAACGCTTAAACATTCCACTAAAAAATGGGAGAGTGTTAAAAACAGGGCATATTTTTGGCGGTTTTTTTGCCATCGCAACTATTTTCTCCGCCATTGGATCGGGGAATTTTCCACAAATTAAAGGCATTGCCGATTCTATGCAGGCGTCGTTTGACGTGAAGCCCATTATTACCGGCGGTGTGCTGGCGGTTTTTCTGGCCTTGGTAATTATTGGTGGAATCAAGCGCATTGCTAAAGTTACCGAACGCCTGGTGCCGGCCATGGCACTTATATACGTAATTGGCGCCCTTGGGGTACTCATTGTAAATTACGAAAACATAATTCCATCCTTTACCTCGGTATTTGCGCATGTATTTTCCGGCACAGCGGCTACGGGTGGTTTTTTG
>JAUIMD010000442.1 GCA_030433225.1 Bacteroidia bacterium | reverse complement strand
GCGATGCGCAGACACCTCGTAAGTGGTTAGCACAGCAAAGCCCGAGGCATTTCGTCGGGGAAGTATCAGTTCCTCACGCCAGTCGCCCAGGATATCACCCCAAAAGGCAGCGCGCTTGCCGTATATGCCGGTTAAATAGTAGTTTCCACCTTCGGCATAAAAGTTGGGAAAATCGCGATCGAAACCTTTGGAGGAGGGATTGTATTTATTTAAAGTAAGGTTATATCCATTGCCATCGGCACTGCCAATATGCCATCGGCTAAGGTTTGCACCCCACCAAATGGTTTCGCCTGGGAATTGTCCTTTTGCTCCCGAAATTGGATTTCCTTTGTCGTCATACATCTGGTAGCCGTTCATGGTGGAGAAAAACTGAAGTCCACGTCGTGTTGGGTCAAAAGCCGCACAAGTTCCTCTGCCAACGTCCACCACCGAGGGCAGGTAAATTCCTTTGTACATTTCACCGGTTGCAACATCCCACAAACCCATGCCCAGAATATTGGATTGTTGAATAAAAAAATGCTCCAGTCCCGGACGGTCCGGGTCGATATCCGTAACACAATGGCGGTCGCCATGCGCTACATTGGGCGCGAAATTTAACAGGGTTCCATCGTCATCAATTACATAGCTTATTTCCACAAATTCATCTTTGCCATCACCATCCACATCTGCCACGCGTACCTGGTGGCTTTCGTATTCGGTGTCTTCCCGATAAAAGCGATGCGACCATTTGTGGATAAGTTGTCCGTTTTCAAAACTAATGGCATCGTAGGCACCGGTAAATCCTCCATGGGTTTGGCGGTTTTTATATTGGTAGATCAGGGAAGGGGTAATGCCATCGAGGTGTGCAATGATAAAATGCCCTGCAATATTTTTCCATTTATCGGATCGCTGTGTGGCAATTTCAGCGGCTCTGGCCAGATCAATTCTATCGATCAGGTTTCCGGTTTGCCCGTTAACAATCGCAATCCATTGCGGGGCTGAACCCGGAGTGGAATTGTAGTTGTTTACATTTCCATTTGCATCGGTAATGACATAGCCATTGGGGAATGTAGTCCCTTCGCTTACGGCCATCAGCACCTCGGCAAAGCCATCTCCATCCATGTCGTATGCCGTTACCATATCGTTGTGCCCATTACATATTTTTACGTTTTGCCCCATTTTTACCCGCCATAAAAATGCACCTTCGCTGGTGTAGGCTTCTACAAAAGGAGAAGCATAGGTGGTTAATTCAGAATCTTCGTCCGTATCTGCTCCATAATTTTGCCGATCTATAACATAATCATATTTTCCATCGCCGTTAAGGTCGGCTGGCCAGCAAAATTTCATGTTCATGGTAATTCCATCATATTCGGGCGATGGAAGTGGTTCGTAATCAAAGTCACGTACAATGCGTGAAATGGTGGTATTGCCGGTTAAATTCCAGGAACCTTCTTCCTGCCCTTCCACACCATTTAATATGGGTTTTACAAAAATTTTTGAAGGCGAAGTTGCCGATGAAATAGAGGCCAACAAATTGGTTGAGCTAACAACTGGAGCAGCGTTGAGTTTTACAGGTGCGGCCGACCCGATTTGCCGATACACATTAAATGAAATTTCGTCGGGGTCGGTAGCCAGCAAACGCCACGAAATAAATAATTGATTGTTGCTTTTTAACAAGGCAACCACCCCACGATCTAAGTTTTCACTTTGACGCTGACTAACCATAACGGTTGGAAAAAGCAGCATCATTATAAATCCTGTAATAAGAATCTTTTTCGAAAGATTAGCGAATAACATCGGCATGTAAATTTTGAAAGTTATACAGCCTGTAAAGCTATTTTAAAGGACATGAAACGGGGTATCAATGCGTGACAATTTAAATCAGAGCATGACATTTTGTAAAGAAAGGCCGTGCACTACCCAAGGAGGTTAGGAGGAATGGGCTTTTCTGAATTTTGATGGACTTTGCCCGAAATGTTTGGTGAAGGTTCTGGAGAAGTTGGAGGCCTCGGAAAAACCTAGTTTGTCGGCAATCTGGCTAACGTTTAAATCGGTATTTAGCAACATTTCGGAAGCCTTTTCCATGCGTACACGAATGATAAAATCCTGCACGGTGCTGCCCGAAATTGCCTCCAGTTTGCGGTACAACTGACGCCGGCTAAGATGCAATTTTTCGGCCAACAGGTCGGGGTTCAAATCCGGGTTGTCGAGGTGTTGCTGAACGGCTTTCATAGCTTTTTGCAAAAAGGCATTGTCTTGCCGGTTTTCACCTTTACTAAGGTCGGAGATGTAAGGGGTTTTGGCAGAACGGGTTTGCAAACGCTTTCTGTTTTCCAGCAAACTTTGTACCTGGGCCTTCAAAACTTCCATGTTAAAGGGCTTGGAGATGTACATGTCTGCCCCGGTATGCAGCCCTTCCACCTGGCTTTCTTCTGAAGTTTTGGCGGTTAGTAAAATAACCGGAATGTGGCTGGTTTGCTCGTTGTTTTTAATTTTTTCGCAAAGTGATATGCCATCCATTTTAGGCATCATCACATCCGAAATTACCAGGTCGGGTACTTTTTTCAGGGCTGTTTTCAGTCCGTTTAAGCCGTTGGTTTCTGTTAGTATTTCGTACTTTTTTTCCAGTTCGGTTTTTAGGTAGGTCAGCACATCTTCGCTGTCTTCCACCAAAAGTACCAGCGGTTTTTTTGCTGTCGGTTTTTCGTGTGTGGCTGGGGCGAGTGGCGCTGCTGTATCCTCTGCAACCCAATCAGAAACAGGGGCTACAAACGGGAGAAACACCTGCACCTTCGTTCCTTTATGGGGAGTGCTGGAAATGGTGATTTTTCCCTGCAAGGTTTCCACCAACTTGTGGGTAATGGCCAGTCCCATGCCCGATGAATTGCCGTAAAAGGGTTTGGCTCCTTCGTTGTTAAAGGGTTCAAAAATGTTTTTCAACGCCTG
>JAUIMD010000441.1 GCA_030433225.1 Bacteroidia bacterium | reverse complement strand
CACAGCGGCCTGCCTCGACATTTGAGCGAACGATCCCGTCCGAGAATTATGCCCGCAGGGTGAAAACAGAACGCTGTTTTCACCCTGCGGGCATTCAATCCCCATAGTCGAAAACGCCCCTGCGGTTCAGTCCAATAGATCATATGCTGCGTGTTGAGTACCCCGGAAAACCGCTCCACCTGAACCAAGCCAAATCCACCTTTTTAAATAAGAGCGGGGTACTGTATGCAAGCGATGCACATTTGGCTCAGGCCATTCTGAAAATATTCCAGGCGTAAAAAGATTAAAATTAGGGGAATAGACTCCATTTATCCTTTTCAACTAAAAAAATAGTTTAAATAGTTTTATAACTAAATGTTTAGTTCTATATTTGAACTAAGGTTTTAGTTAAACCGATCGAAAGAGTGAAAAGATCCATTGGGAGGGAAGCCTTCCTTTAAAAATCAATTGAACATGAAAGAACTTACAAGGGCAGAGGAGCAGGTAATGCAGGTATTGTGGAAAAAAGGCAAAACTACCGTAAAAGAAATTGTGGCAGAAATGTCGGACACCCAGCCTGCCTACAATACCATTTCCACCATTGTAAGAATTCTGGAAACCAAAGGATTTGTGGATCATGAACCCCGGGGAAAGGGCTATGCGTATTTCCCCATAATAGAAAAAGCCGCGTACACCAAACGTTTCCTGAAAAATTTTATGAAGAATTATTTCAGCGGTTCGTTTCGTGAACTGGTGAGCTTCTTTGCCAAAGAAAGTGACATGGACATTAAAGACCTGGAGCTTTTAATGGAAGAAGTGCGTAACGATCTTGAGGATGACGGAAAACCGGCATCTTAACGCTCATGTAAGGCAATATAATTTGTCTTAAAACATTTAATAGAGAGGCGTTTATAGGTTCACTCTTTCGATTTTTAAACCAAACGAACTCTCTGCAATTAATGGATATTAATGGACTTTTATGCTCTTTCGATCGGGGCGAAACCTGTCCATTTTAAATGTGGTACATTCTAACATCAAACGAAAAATCCCGAAATGCAAACGCTCACCAATTACCTCATCGAATCCTCCGTCAGTCTTGGCGTGTTAACCAGTTTTTATATGCTGGCATTTCGCCATACCCGGCAGCTACAGTTTAAGCGCTTTTACCTCTTGTTTTCATTGGCTTTTGCCGCTGTTTTACCATTCTTTCATCTACACTTTTTTTGGATGGAAAGCCCTGTGGAACAGTTGGAGCAAAGTGGTGCAAGCAATGTACTGTCAACCTTAACCGTAGTGGCCGGTGAGTGGAATTCGATCACTGAAAATGGTATGCCTGTGGTAACAAAACGCGATTGGATTACCTGGTTGTATGGTGCAGGAATGTTGTTGTTTCTCATTCGCTTCATTGTTGGATTGGCTCGTCTGGGCCTGATGCGCAACCTGCATGCACCTGAAAGAACCGGGAAGTACAGGTTGTTTATTACCTCCGGCAATTACCGCCCCTTTTCGTTCTTTCGGTTGGTATTTATCCCTGAAACGCTATGGCATAGTCCGGCGGGTGAGGTCATTTTTACCCACGAAAAGGAACATGCGCGCCAGTATCATTCCATCGATATTTTATTGCTGGAGCTGGTGTTAATGGTGCAGTGGTTTAATCCTTTTGTGTGGATAGTAAGGCGTCAGATGAAGGACAACCATGAATTTATGGCCGATAGGGCGGTATTAAACAGTGGGGTGAAACGCACCGATTACCTGCAATCGATGCTGGTACAAATGATGGGACCACAATTTGAAATGGCCAACAACTTTAGTTTATCCATTACACAAAAAAGAATTAAAATGATGAAAAGCAATAAATTAGAAAACTTTTTAGTTGGGAAAGCACTGCTTGCGCTGGTTTTATGTAGTGCCTTATTTGTTACGTTTGCCTGTGAAAATAATAAGGCAGAAATTCCGGAAGTCAGCAGCACTGAGGAACTAATGCCCGAAGAAGAAAAAGTAGCAGCAATAGACATTGACGATGAACAAATTTTTATGGTGGTTGAGCAAATGCCTGAGTATCCGGGAGGGCAGGACTCTCTGATGCGTTACCTGGCAAACACCATAAAATACCCTTCTAAGGCACACGAATCGAGGATTCAAGGTCGGGTATTTGTCAGTTTTGTTGTGGACAGAACCGGGAAAATTCAAAACGTAGAGACCTTACGTTCGGTCGATTTTTACCTGGATGCAGAAGCAGAACGCGTGGTGAAGAACATGCCGGACTGGACTCCCGGGTATCAGCGGGGCATTGCTGTTAATGTCAAATACGCCTTACCCATAAACTTTGTTTTGCAAGGTGAAGACAAAGTTGAACCTGATATGAGTAATACAGAAGGTTCAAATCAGGCAGAACCTGAAGTGGAAAACCCTATAGAGGAAGTCGTAGTTGTAAGCTACTAGATCAAAAAAATGTCGGTCCTAATCAATTATATCATCGAATCGTCCGTAAGTCTTGGCGTGTTAACCTGCCTTTATTTGTTGGCAATTCGTCAAGGCCAAAATCTACCGATTAAACGATTTTACCTTTTGTTTGCGTTGGTATTTGCCGCCGTTTTACCGCTACTGAATTTACATTTTTCTTGGATGGAAAGCCCTGTGGAGCAGTTGGAGCAAAGTGGTGCAAGCAATATACTGTCAACCATAACCGTGGTGGCCGGCGAGTGGACTTCTTTTACGGACAACGGAATGCCGGTGGCACCGCAACACAATTGGATTACCTGGTTTTACGGTTCAGGTATGCTGTTGTTACTCATTCGCTTTATGGTGGGTTTGGCTCGTTTGGGCCTGATGCGCAACTTGCATGCATCCGAAAAAACCGGGAAGTACAGGTTGTTTATTACCTCCGGCAAATACCGCCCTTTTTCGTTCTTCCATTTGGTTTTTATTCCGGAAACCTTATGGAATAG
>JAUIMD010000005.1 GCA_030433225.1 Bacteroidia bacterium | reverse complement strand
GAAAGCGGTTATTTCGCTGCAAAATGATAACGGCACCACTTATGCCAAATACATTGAAGTGCAGAATGAGTTAATTGCCGCATACAATGAACTTAGAAACGACTTTGCGAAAAAGGAATTTGGCAAATCGTACTCCGAACTGGAAGACGATCAGGCAAAAGCCGTACGAAAAGTATATCCGCAAGTAATTTCAGAATCGGAACCTAAAAATCTCGGAGGGAACTAATGGCTACATTTAAAAAAGGAAACAAAGACAAAATGCAGGCGATAAACACGTCTGCATTGCCCGACATCATCTTTATGCTTTTATTCTTTTTTATGGTATCCACTACTATGAAAGAGGTAAGCTATAAGGTTCAGATAAAAAATCCGAGTGCAACCGAGTTGGAAAAACTGGAGAAAAAATCGTTGGTGAGTTTTATTTATGTTGGACCTCCTATTCAGCAATATAGAGCACAATACGGTTCTGAACCACGTATCCAGTTGAACGACAAGTTTGCAACCGCCGATGAAATTGAAAGTTACATTGCAACCGAAAGAGAAAACAAAAAAGAGGTAGATCGCCCCAAAATGATGGTTTCGCTAAAGGTTGACAAGGACACTAAAATGGCGATTGTTACGGATATTAAACAAGCGCTGCGTAAAGCTCAGGCTTTATTAATTAACTATTCTGCCAAGAAAAAGTAAATTAAACAATGCATATGAAAAGGGGTACTGGTAACAGTACCCCTTTTTTGTTGAATAATATCAGGTGAAACGGTGGTGTATTCCCCTATCTTGCAAAAAAATTGAACGTTTATGAATTCCATTAAGCAATACATTCAACAGAACGAAAAAAGAATACTATTTGAATTATTCGGACTACTTGAAATCCCATCCGTTAGCTCGCTGGAAAAGCACAAGCCCGACATGTACAAAGCCGCTGAATACTGGCAAAATCAACTGCTAAACATTGGCTGCAAAAACACGCAGGTGTTAGAAACCGAAGGAAACCCGGTTACCTACGGAGAAATTATTTTGGATGCCTCGTATCCCACGGTTTTGGTATACGGCCACATGGATGTTATGCCCGTTGACCCTTTGGAGCTGTGGCATACTTCCCCGTTTAAACCGGTACTTAAAGATGGAAAAATATGGGCACGCGGAGCCGATGATGACAAAGGACAATCATTCATGCATGCCAAAGCGGTAGAGTACCTGATGACCAACAACTTACTAAAATGCAATGTCAAATTTTTGATAGAAGGCGAAGAGGAAATTGGCTCACCCAATTTGGAGGCATTTATAACCCAACACAAAAACCTGCTAAAGGCGGATGTCATTTTGGTGTCAGACACCGGTATGATTGACGATGAAACGCCAGCCGTAACTGTGGGGCTGCGAGGCTTGTGCTATTGGCAGGTGGAAGTTACAGGGCCAAACCGTGACCTTCACTCCGGCCTTTTTGGTGGAGCAGTTGCCAATCCTATAAACACCCTTTGCCAACTAATTGCAAAATGTACCGACTCCACTAACCGAATTACGGTGCCCGGGTATTACGATGACGTAAGAGAACTTAGTACCGACGAAAGGGCCAAACTGAATAATGCCCCCTTCAATAAACAAAAATACATGGATGGAATTCAAGTAAAAGAACTGCAAGGCGAAGAAGGGTATTCCACTCTTGAACGAACGGGAATACGTCCATCATTTGATGTTTGTGGCATATGGGGCGGCTACACCGGCGAAGGTGCCAAAACTGTGCTTCCCTCCAAGGCTTTTGCCAAAATTTCATCGCGCCTTGCCCCCTATCAGGATTACAAGAAGCTGGAAAAAAGCTTCCAGGATTTTTTCACTTCCATTGCGCCCCCTTCGGTTAGCGTAAAAGTGGAGGCTTTGCATGGGGGTAAACCGTACGAATGCCCAACCGATGTATCTGCATACCTTGCAGCAGCAAAAGCGTGTAAAGACGTATTTGGAAAGGAACCCGTACCGGTAAGAAGTGGCGGAAGCATACCGATAATTTCTACGTTTGAAAGTATCCTTGGGATAAAATCAATTTTAATGGGCTTTGGACTGGAGTCGGATGCCATTCATTCGCCCAATGAAAATTTCCCGCTGAAAAATTTTAAAAATGGCATAGAAACCATCATCCGGTTTTACCAGCATTTTCAGGAAGAATAGCCGTATAACCAGCGGATTTCTGCCTAAATGCGACAGGGGATATTTCCCAATTTAAAATGCATATAAACTTTTTTACGGCGTTCATCACACCGTGCAAAAGGCGTATATTTGTGCTTCTAAATTGCATTTCAAAAAAATACAACCAAATGGCCGAATTTATATACGAAAAGCCTTTTCAGATTGAAAAGGATACGACGAATTACCGACTGCTATCCAAAGACTATGTTTCTTCCGTTGAATTTGATGGACGAAAAATATTGAAAGTGGATCCAAAAGGATTGGAGCTATTGGCTAAAGAAGCCATGGCCGATGTGTCTTTTTACCTGCGTACTTCACACCTGCAAAGTGTGGCACGCATCCTGGACGACCCACAGGCCACCGATAATGATCGTTTTGTTGCACATACCATGTTACTTAATTCGGTTGTTGCAGCCGAAGGGGAACTCCCTACCTGTCAGGATACAGGAACGGCCATTGTGGTAGCCAAAAAAGGCGAAAATGTGTTCACTGGGGCAAACGATGCCAAACACCTTTCCAAAGGCATTTTCGAAACGTATAAGGATCGGAATCTCCGGTACTCGCAGGTGGTACCCAAAACCATGTTTGAGGAAAAAAATTCGGGGACCAACCTGCCTGCCCAAATCGATATTTATGCCGAGGGAAACGATAAATATGAATTTCTGTTTTTAACCAAGGGAGGCGGATCGGCCAATAAAACCTTTTTATACCAACAAACTAAATCCCTGTTGAACGAGGAATCCCTGGTAAAATTCGTGAAGGAAAAAATTAAGGATCTCGGTACATCTGCCTGCCCCCCTTACCACCTGGCATTTGTTATTGGCGGAACTTCTGCAGAAGCAACCTTATCTGCAGTAAAAAAGGCGTCAGCGGGATATTACGACCACCTGCCAACCGAAGGAAGCGATGGCGGGCGCGCTTTCAGAGACCTGGAGTGGGAAGAAAAAATCCAGAAAATATGTGAAGAATATGGTGTTGGTGCCCAGTTTGGTGGTAAATATTTTACACACGATGTACGCGTTATACGCCTGCCACGCCATGCTGCATCATGCCCGGTTGCTATTGGCGTAAGTTGTAGTGCCGATAGAAATATTAAAGGTAAGATAACAGCTGACGGTATTTTTCTGGAAGAGCTGGAAAAGAACCCTTCCCGCTTTATACCGGAAAAAGCCCCCGAACTGGCCGCCCCTATCGATATTGATTTAGATCGTCCGATGAAGGAAGTTTTGGCAGAACTGACCAAATACCCCATTAAAACACGCCTTAACCTGCACGGCACATTAATTGTAGCCCGCGACATTGCACATGCCCAATTAAAAAAGATGGTAGACGAAGGACAGGAGCTGCCTGAATATTTTAAAAACCATCCTGTTTACTATGCAGGACCGGCTAAAACGCCAGAAGGAATGCCCTCCGGAAGTTTTGGCCCAACTACTGCCGGCCGCATGGATCCTTACGTAGATTTATTTCAAAGCCTGGGAGGCTCAATGATCATGCTTGCAAAAGGAAACCGGTCAAAAGCGGTAACCGACTCCTGCAAAAAACATGGTGGATTTTACCTGGGCTCAATTGGCGGACCAGCTGCTATTTTGGCCAAAACCAACATAAAACTGGTAGAAGTAGTTGATTTTGAAGAATTAGGAATGGAAGCCGTGCGAAAAATACGCGTGGAAAACTTCCCTGCCTTCATTATTGTTGACGACAAAGGCAACGACTTTTTCGAAGTATATAAATAAATTACGCATAAACTACCCCTAATAACGAGGCTGTCCCAAAAGGGCGGCCTCTTGTTTTAGGCGGCCAGATGTAAATTTGTTAGCAATTTGATTTTTGGATGTTTTTTGGATTGTGATAAGCTGGGTGATTGCATAATAATGAGACCAAAGCAATTAATAAGCTTATTTGAGCCATTTTGGGCTAAAATTTGAGCCATTTTACCCAGGTTATGGGCAATAGCGAGCAAGCCAAATTCTATTTTCACTTTCTTTAATCCTCTTAACTTGAATCGGTTAAATTTCTTATTTGCTTTTAGTTGCCCAAACACCGCTTCAGGCTCTATAGGTCGCTTGCTGCGATGGTAAAGCCCTTGCTGGCTCATTAGGTTTTCCCGGGCCTTTTTCTTTAATCGGTTCAGGTTATGGTTTACTTCTATCATTCGGTTTCCCTTTGCTTTATGGCACATGCCCCTGAGCGGACATCCCTCACAATTGCCTGCTTTGTATTGACTTACGGTGTAGCTAAAACCTACATCTGATTTCTTCTGCACCTGCCTTTCAAACCTAAGATGTTGACCCATAGGACATACGAAGTAGTCATCCTCTTTATTGTAATACAGGTTAGATGGCAAAAAGGCATTCTTCTTAAACGCCCGTTTTTGTTCTTTGTGAAAGTAGTTGTACTTCACAAAGGATTCTATTTCATTCTCTTCCAGGTAGGTATAGTTTTGCTCGCTTCCATATCCGGCATCGGCCACAACGGTTTCGCTTTGTTGGTTGTGGTTGGTTTTAAAATCTTCCAGGTAAGGAATCAGCGTGGCCGTATCGCCCGGGCGCTGAAAAATGCCAAAGTGAGTAATAAACTGGTTTTCGGTACTGATTTGCACATTATACGCCGGTTTTAACTGCCCGTTTTTCATGTGATCATCCTTCATGCGCATAAACGTAGCATCGGGGTCGGTCTTGGAATACGAGTTCCTTTGACCCATGGTTGCCAGTTGTTTTTCGTACTTTTTTAAGCGTGGAAGCGCGTCCTCCTTTAACTTTTTCACCTGCTTTTGTTGGGGCTTGCTGAGTTTATCCAGATGGGCATTGAGCAGATCAATCTTCTCCTTTAACTTTTGCGCATCAACCGGGGCTGCATCCTCATCTCCTGCATTATCCAGGTTATCCAGTTGAATAGCATCGCTTATCTGGCGCAAAATGCTATCCACCTTTACCCCGAGTTTTTCCTTATATTTTTCTACGCTTCCGCGCCACACAAAGGTATAGCGGTTAGCAGCACTTTCTATTTTAGTGCCGTCAATATACTGGGTTTTAAGGCTTACGCAGCCCATTTCAACCATCAGTTGAACCATTTGCGAAAAAAGAAGATCTATTTTGCCTTTGAGTTTTTGGCTTCGAAAGTTGTTGATGGTGCGGAAATTGGGCGTGGCCTCCCCGCTGAGCCACATGTAATGAATGTTTTGGTGGAGTTGTTTTTCTATTTCACGGCAGGAGTAAATATTGTTGAAATAGCTGTAAAACAATATTTTAATCATTACTCTTGGATGGTACGAGCTGGTTCCGCCCCCTTTGTAGGTGGATAAAATATTATCAATATTGAGCCTGTCAACAATCTGATTTACAACACGAACGGGATGATTAGCCCCGATTTTATCACCCAGGTTACTCGGAAACATTACCGTTTGTTGGGAAGTAACCGCTTTAAATCGTACGTTTGATTTCGTTGTCATAGAGACCTTTAAGATACAAACCTTAAAGGGACAACAAAAACAAAGGCTGTCCAATTTTACTTTTTGGACAGCCTCGTCATTTTACATCATATTGAAATTTTTACACACCTCCACATTGTTTACATTTTATTCACATTTTGCCAACGCAATGCTCATGCGCTAAAAAAACAAAAGGCCCCCATGCACATGGACGCCTTTTCAGACAAATTTTATTTTCAAAAATTAGGCACTTTTTAAGTAAGCTTCTGCGATAAGCTCTTGATAATCTTCTCCGAAATTAGCTTTAAGCCACAAGTACAACTGACTTCTTTCAGGATTACTTAGCCAATGCAACGACTTTCTCAATTCCTTACGAAACAGATTCGTATCATTGCACACATTCAGGAGAACCATTTTTTGATGATCCAACATTTCCATAATCACAGTGTTTAGATGGTTTCTTTTAGAACGTAAATTTCTTCATATCGTTTTACAAATAAAGTACATTTAATTGTAATTAACATTACAAAATAACAATAAATTATTTTTTATTTTCATACTGCAATTTATATTTAACCGGTAGACCTGACAAAGGTCTATTTTTATGTGCAGTAAAAAATGTTGCTTTACTCCAAAACACCGCGAGCAATGAGCAACTTAGAAGCATATTTTGATTCGTATCGACAGCACACTATCGGCAACCACCAAACATTCAACTCCCCGTTTGGTCAACGCCCCATACGGTATGCCGACTGGATTGCCAGCGGCAGGCTGTACCAACCCATAGAAGACAAGATCACAAAAACGCTGGGGCCCTTTGTTGCCAACACTCATACCGAGACCAGTGAAACAGGAAGATTCATGACCAGGGCATACCATTGGTCGCACGAGGTAATTAAAAAACATGTGAATGCAGGCCCCAACGATAAAATAATAACTGCAGGTTTTGGCATGACAGCGGTTATCAACAAATTTCAGCGCATTTTAGGCTTAAAACAATCAAAACCCAAAGATCCCAATGCGCCACACACCCGACCGGTAGTTTTTATTACCCACATGGAGCACCACTCAAACCACACATCATGGTACGAAACCACAGCTGACGTGGTTGTTTTACCACCTGCTGCCGACCTCACAGTTGATCCGGAAATACTGAATACAGAATTACAAAAATACACCGACCGAACGTTTAAAATAGGCTCCTTTACGGCCTGCTCAAACGTTACCGGCATTCGCACCCCGGTGCACCAATTGGCTAAAATAATGCATGCGCACGGTGGCGTGGCATTTATCGACTATGCGGCATCGGCCCCTTACGACCCTATTGACATGCACCCCGAAGACCCCATGGAGAAGCTGGATGCGGTGATGTTTTCTCCCCACAAATTTTTGGGCGGACCAGGGGCTTCCGGCGTTTTGGTATTTGATGCTTCAATGTACAAAAACGAAGTACCAGACAACCCTGGCGGCGGAACCGTTGACTGGACCAATCCATGGGGAAAATACAAATACGTGGACGATATTGAGGCGCGGGAAGACGGAGGCACTCCCGGATTTTTGCAAAGCATAAAAATAGCCCTGGCCATTCAACTAAAAGAGCAAATGGGCGTTGCTAATATCCACCTGAGGGAAGAGGAGCTGCTTTCTTTAGCATTTATAGAATTGGATAAAATACCGGAAGTGACCATTTTAGCGAACTCGCACAGAAACCGGCTGGGGGTAATCTCCTTTTACATAGAGGGATTTCATTACAACCTACTGGTACAACTTTTAAATGACCTGTTTGGATTTCAGGTGCGTGGAGGATGCGCCTGCGCAGGAACTTACGGGCATTTTTTATTGGAGGTTAGTCACGAGAAATCACAGGAAATTACCGATAAAATATCACATGGCGACCTTTCCGTTAAGCCGGGATGGGTACGCTGGTCCTTACACCCTACCATGAAAGATACGGACATTACTGATTTCTCGGCAGCGCTTCGCTACATCATTCAACACAAAGAGAAGCTTCAACAACTATACAGCTACATTCCAAAACAAAACCATTTTAAACACATAGGGACCATAAACGACTCAAACACAATTGCAGAACTAATGAAACTCGACGATTAACCTATAACTTACGAGCCACCATAAAAACAAGCTTGGAGGGTTTTTGTCGTTTGCGCTTATCCCACTCGGCATATCCGTCTTTTTCCTCGTAGGTCAGAATTTCAAATCCACCAACCTTTAAAAAGGCATCTTTCATATCATCATCATCACAGCCCCAGGGTGGATTTTTCAGCGCATCCCGATGAAAAAACTCGTATACCACAATGCCTCCGGGTTTTAATGACTCGCGCAATTGCCGAATAAAAGCCCGATCATAGGCAATGCACCCGCCACAAATTACATCCGCATAAATCAACGCAATTAAATCCCACTGTTCTACCCCATATTTAAAGGTTTTTTTGGATTTTTGAGTAGTGGTAATTTCCACCCCCATGCGCCGGGCTTTTGCCTGAGCAGAATCCAACGCCTCAGCATCAATATCAAAGCCGGTAACATTCCAGCCGCGCGATGCCAGAAATATCGAATTTCGACCCTGCCCACACGCAACATCCAGCGCTTTCCCGGGCTTTATGTCCTTCACCACTTCGGTTAAAAACTCCGTAGGGAGCATGGATACCTGAATCATAGAATTATAGGTATTGCTCCAGACTTTGCGTTCCACACTTAAGGTTCCGTTATTCACTCCACGGTTTTGCGCCCACCCCGTTACAGGCACTATCATTAATACGATTAAAACAATTGATTTAGTCATTGGACATGCACTTTCATTAAACGTTGGCTCGCTGACAAAAACCGGATCATATTTCCGGAACAAGCGGCAATCCATCATAAAAATAGGGAAGTATTCCATTCGTAAAGAAATTTGCTCCTGATATTTTTAGTTTTGCTTCCAAACTTTTCTTTTCGTAAAATTGAGTTCGACAAATTAGCTGAGCAAAACCATGGATGCCGATACGCTTGCAGTTGCTGCAAATTTTTGGCCTGCCATTTGTACTGCCACCTGAGCAAAATAACAATAAACATGAAAAAGAACATTGCACTTACCCTTCTCACCCTTCTATTGCTTACTACCGGCAACCTTTTCGCACAGGCTGTACCAAAGGGAGTAGACAAACAAAGTGTTAAACAGGATGCCTTATTAACATCAAAACAATGGATGTGCATTGATGTAAAGCGAAAAAAACTTACCAAAATGGATTTTAAGTTTGAGGTTGGAAATGAAATGTCGCTATCCATTGACAAGAAATACAGCTTTAAGAATAACGATTACAATTACCAATCGGGCAAATGGGTTTGTGACGGAAAATACCTGCATTTCTTTTATAACGCCCTGGATGGATCGTACCGAACCAACAGCACAAAATACAAAATCATCAAGCTGGATTCGTCCACCCTGGTACTAAAACGCCTGGACAGACCCAAAGGAAAACTCATTTTTAAATAACAATAAAGAACATGTATATGAAACGCGTTGCATACGTATTGATTCTCACTGTTTTTCTGGCCCTCACTACTGATTGCTCCAGAAAAGTCACCCGCCTTGACCCAAATACTCAAACCGACATTAGCGGAAGATGGAACGACACCGACTCGCGGCAGGTGGCCGAAACCATGATTGCCGATGTACTAAGTCGCCCCTGGCTAAGCCGGTTTCAACAGGCCCACGCCGGAAAAGTTCCGGTAGTAATTGTTGGCGACGTTACCAACAAAACACACGAACACATAGCCTCCGAAACATTTATTAAAGATGTGGAACGTGCATTTATAAATTCGGGGAAAGTACGGGTAGTGGAAAATGCCATGTTCCGTCAAAAAATAAGAGAAGAACTGGCCAGCCAGCAAGATTTTGCCACCGAAGAGTCGAAGAAAAAACTGGCTCGTGAACTTGGAGCCGACTTTATTATGTTTGGCACCATCAACAGCATTGTGGACGAATACAAAAAGGAAAAAACCATTTCGTACAAAGTAAATCTTGAGCTGGCCGACCTCGAATCCACCGAAAAAGTTTGGATTGGGGATAAGGAGATAAAAAAATACGTTAAGAATTAAACACAGGCTTTGTGATTTTTCCACCCAAAAATTTTGCATGGTTTTGTATCAGCTTGCTTCTGTTAGGCGGCTGTACAAAACCATCTTTTTATCAGAAAACCTACAACTTCAACAAAAGCATTTCATCGGGTCAGTTTGAGCAGGCCGAGAAATTTATTGAAGAAAATAAAAAATTTGAATCAGGCAGAAACAAGTTTCTTTATTATGTAAATGGTGGAATGGTGGAACACCTGAAAGGTGATTTTAATGCCAGCAACGATTATTTTAACCGGGCCGATTTATTTGTGGAAGATGCCCAAAAGAAAATTCTGGAACAGGGAGCCGCCTTCCTTCTCAATCCCAACCTCAGCACCTATTACGGCGAAGATCATGAGATACTTCTGATTCATTACTACAAGGCCTTAAATTATTACATGCTGGGGCAAACCGATGAGGCACTGGTGGAAGCACGCCGGTTAAACCTAAACCTGCAACGCCTAAGCGACAAATACAAAAGCGACAAAAAATACAAACGTGACGCGTTTATGCACGTGCTAATTGGGATGATTTATGAAACCAACCAAGGCTACAACGATGCTTTTATTGCTTACCGCAACGCCTATGAAATATACGAAAAAGACTATCGGGACCTTTTCGGGTTTGGAAGTCCCGACCAACTAAAAGAAGACCTTGTTCGAACCGCTACCCTGGCCGGCATGCACGAAGAAAAGCTACACTACGAATCCACCTTTAAACTGAACTACACCCCTGCCGAAAAAGAATCCAGCGTGGTTATATTATGGAACAACGGCATGGGACCGGTTAAGGAAGAATGGGGCATAAACTTTACCCTTATTTACTTGAATAACGGATGGGTAGAGTTTGTGAACAATGAGTATGGCTACGCTTTCCCGTTTTATGTTGGCAACCAGGACCTACAGGGCGTTACTTGGATTAAAGCCGTTTTTCCGCGCTATGCTACCCGCAAACCCTGGTTCACCAGTGCAACCGCATCCTACAATACACAAAACTATCCGCTTCAATTGGCTGAAAACATTAATGCCATTTCTTATAAAGTATTGGAAGAGCGAATGATGAAAGAATTCAGCACCTCTTTAATTCGAGTGGCACTAAAGCAAGTTGCCGCCCACCAGATTGGGCAAAGTGCCGACAGTCCGCTACTGGGTGCAGCGCTGAGCATTACCGCATCTGCCACCGAAGGAGCCGACACCCGTAACTGGCAAACCATTCCGCACAGCCTGTATTACACCCGCATACCGGTAGCACCTGGCGAGCAAACCATTTCATTCACGCTACATGGCCCCAAAGAAGAAACCCACCAACTGCAGGTGAATGTTAAAAAAGGAAGTACCCAAATTTACCCTTTTTACTCGCTGGGCGCATTTGAACCCAACAAATAGCAACTGCAGCACACACATTACACCATTAAGTACGACCATTATTCCGCAGTACTGGCACGTATCGCCACCCACGCCAAAATCCTCGCTATTGACCGATGCAGGTGACATTGCACCTAATTTTCCAGCAACGGTGTTGACAAAGCAATAGGTGCAAATCGCCTATTTTATTGCGTCGTTGGCCGACTAAGCGTGGCTGAAACGCACAAACCGCCGTAGTTTTGATGCAAAGTTTTACAAACAATTAAGTCAAACAAACATCAACAGCAACATCATGAAAACAATCAAAGTAATTTCCGCCACATTTCTTACCGCCCTTATAGTCAGCTTTTCAGCAGAAGCAAACAACAAAACCAACACTGAAAACGCCTACACTATCGAGGCCGCATCCAACAGCAGTAGCACACAATCCAGCAAATTAATGGCAACAGACAACAAGTACACCATCTATTTCGAAACGATGGACACCCCATTACAAGTAAGAATTACCGAGGAAAAGGAAACCAAAAACTTTATAGTATCGTCACCGGACTTTGAAGTTATGTACCAACTTAAAGGCAATGCATTTGGAGTTGCCTATGTACTTCCGGAAGAAGCTTCCATACCAAAGGAAGCGATGTATGAGAAATTAAACCGCAAGGCATTTCTTCACCAAAAGGTAATCACACAAAGTCCAAAAAGCGAAAAAGAATACCTACAATTAATTGCTTCATACGTGCCTGAACTTATGAAATAATTAGACACTTTAGTTCGTACTTACAGTTTCAAAAAATGCAAAAGAGCGCTCGTTGGCGCTCTTTTGTTATACCTGATATGTCCACAGATGTTATTTTACATCAATTTGAATTGACACTGGCTTTACGGGCTCTTTTTTAGGAACAGTTATACTTAAAATCCCATTTTTAAATCCTGCCTCTATCTTTTCTTCTTCTACGATTTCAGGCAGTTTAAAGGAACGCTCAAAACCTTTTAATTCAAATTCTTTGCGGGTGTACTTACCTGCTTCTTCTTCCGCCTTTCTTTCCGTCCCGGTTACCGTGAGAACATGCTTCTCTACGTTAATGGCAACATCTTCCTTGTCGTATCCAGCTAAAGAAAACTGGATTTCAAATGCCTGATCCGTTTCCCTCACATTTACAGGAACGGATTTTTTGTTGGCAACAACCTCACCGCCATTTAGGAAAGTATCCAACACACCTCCAAAAAAATCTGGTTCATAATACCCTTTGTTTCTGTTTACTCTTGCTAAAGTCATCATAATTTTATCCTCCAAAATTTAATTAAGTTTTAATTTCTGAAGGGGAACTACGCAAAGGGTACGCCAAATTTTGTTTTCGGAAAACAATGCAGTTTCTTAATCTTTAGCCCTGTCAATATGTCTACTTTAGGGATTTTTAAGCGCCACATTGTCATCATTCGCCCAAGATGCACCTGCATTTGAATTGCTGCCCCTACACTGCTACCGACAAAAGGTAGGATACAAGGCTTTCTTCCTGTTTCAGGTTAAGCTTTTTGCGCAGCCGTGTACGCGCTATTCGTATACTGTTTGATTTTTGATTGACGATGGATGCAATTTCTTTTGTATCAAGATTCAACACCAGAAAAGAACACAATTTAATGTCGTTGGGCGATAAGCCCGGATGGATATTCAGCAGGTTTTGCGTAAACTTAGGGTGTACTTTATTAAAATAGTTTTCGAACTGACTCCACGAATCACTTTTTACTTTAAAATTAATATCGCGAATCACTTGATTAATCTTTGCCTTAACGGGCACTACTTCCTGATCTTCTCCATGGCTGATTTCGGTTAGCCTCTCCTGCAAATAGGTTAAATATTCGTTGTTTTTTGAGAGCTTCATGGTTACCGTTAGCAACTCTCTGTTTTTTAAATCAACGGTTTGCTTGTAATAGGACGACAACATCAACATGGAACGTGCACGGGCTATAAGCTCAATTTCATCCACTGGCTTGCGTACAAAATCAATAGCCCCGGCCTCCAGGGCCATGTTCAGGTTTTCGGATTTTACCATAACCCCTGAAATAATAATTACCGGTATATTTTGAGTGCTGGTCTTTTTTTTCAACAATTTAGTTGCCTCTATACCATTCATGATCGGCATATCCCAATCCATAATAATGAGATCGGGCAATTTTTCTTCTGCAATTTTAACGGCAGAATCACCATTCAGGGCTGCAAAAATCTCATAATCCTTCCGCTCCAGTATTTCTGCTATAATGGAAATATTCTGCGGTTCATCATCCACCACTAAAATTCGCTTTGTCATCGTCGGCTATTTTTACGGATAAAACATCATCTCGCCTTTGCCAGAACTTACCAGTCACTCACTACCAATAGTTTATGGCACATCTTCAATAGCTTCGAATTAAACAAATAATATAGACTTACGCAAACACCATCCTCTTTTTTGCGTGGTACTCCCCTGCGAAACCGAAGATATGTGGCCAAATGAGGTATTTTTAGGCAAACGTATTTTTTACGATAAAAAAAAGATTACCTTTGCAGCCTCAAATTTAAGGTTGAACAAAAATAAATTTCAATGCCAACAAAGATCAGATTAGCACGTCATGGACGTAAAAATTATGCTTTCTACCACATTGTGGTAGCTGACAGCAGGGCGCCACGAGATGGCAGGTTTACTGAAAGGATTGGTTCTTACAATCCCAACAACGATCCTGCTACGATCGACTTAGATTTTGAAAGAGCTCTTCATTGGGTTCTGAATGGCGCTCAACCTACCGACACTGTTCGCTCTATTTTATCAAAAGAGGGCGTACTTTTGAAAAAACACCTTGTTAATGGTGTGAAAAAAGGTGCTTTTGACGAAGCAGAAGCCGACAAACGTTTTGAAGCCTGGGTGGCGGACAAACAAAAATCAAATGAAGCTTACAAAACCAGCGTTTCAGAAAAAGCAGAAGCTGCAAACAAAGAGCGCATGGAAATTGAAAGCAAAGTGAATGAAGCGCGTTTAGCCGATATTAATGCAAAAAAAGCAGCTTTAGCTGCTGAAGCAGAGGCTGAAGCAGAAAAAGCCAAAGCAGAAGCTGAGGCCGAAGCTGCTACCGAAGAAACGGAAGCCGGTGAGGCAGAAGCAACGGAAGAAAACGCAGAATAATTTCATTTTGATAACATTTTAAAGAGGCTGTTTTACGCATAAACAGCCTCTTTTTTTTATCCACCCTGCGCCCCATCCAAACCCAAAGTTTCGTACTACACAAACGGCAAATTACTATCTTTGAGCAAAATCATCCGGCATGATCATAAAATCCGCAAAGTTCGTCATCAGCAACACCAAACTGGCTCACTGCCCCAGTGATAACTTACCGGAATATGCATTTATTGGCCGATCGAACGTAGGAAAATCGTCCCTTATCAATATGCTTACCGGCCATAGCAAGCTGGCCATGACCTCATCCAAACCGGGAAAAACCAAATTGATTAATCACTTTATTATTAATGACAATTGGTACCTGGTGGATTTACCCGGTTATGGATACGCCAAGAGTTCAAAGTCCATGCGTTCGGAATTTGGAAAAATCATTACCCGGTATATTGAGTCGCGCGAACAGCTCACCAATTTATTTATTTTAATCGACAGCCGCTTAAAGCCCCAGCAAATCGACCTGGATTTCATTCGTTCGGTAGGTACCTTAGGGGTTCCGTTTTCCATCCTGTTCACAAAAACGGATAAGGACTCAAAGGCAAAAATTTCGGCAAACATCGAGGTATTCAAGGCCGAACTGGCAAAGGAGTGGGAGACCCTTCCCCCTATATTTTTAACCTCATCAAAAACAGCTACGGGTAAGGAGGATGTATTAAATTACATCAGCAGCATCAATGCAACGCTACAGTAAGTGTTCGAAATAAAACTGAAATATTCAGAAGTTTTGAAATTATTATTAACCAAGAATTTATAAATTTACCGCCCCTATTTAGGAGTAACAAAAACTTTAAAATTTTGAGCAGAAAAGCCCCTATTAAAATCTTTGCCGGAGGTGCCACCCAGTACCTTGGCGAAAAGATTTGCAAAAGCCTGGGAGTAGAATTGGGCCAAATGAATGTGCAACATTTTTCCGATGGCGAATTTATGGTGTCCTACGAAGAGTCCATCCGCGGATCGCATGTTTTCCTCATTCAATCGACATTTCCCAATACAGACAATTTAATGGAACTATTGCTGATGGTGGATGCTGCCAAACGGGCTTCCGCCAAAAACATAACCGCAGTTATTCCGTATTTCGGTTGGGCACGGCAGGACCGTAAGGACAAACCCCGCATTTCTATTGGTGCAAAACTGGTGGCCGACATGCTGGGCGTAGCCGGCCTAAACCGCCTGCTAACCATGGACCTGCATGCCGACCAGATTCAAGGATTTTTCGACTGCCCGGTAGATCACCTGTATGCTTCTAATATTTACCTGCCCTATATTCAGCAACTGAATCTGCCCAACCTGGTAGTGGCCAGCCCTGATGCCGGTGGCGTAAAACGAACACACGCCTATGCCAAATACCTGAAGGCTCCCATGGTAATTTGTCACAAGCATCGCGAAAAAGCCAACTCGGTGGAAGAGATGCGCATTATTGGAGATGTGAAAGGCAAAAACGTGATATTAATTGACGACATGGTAGACACCGCCGGAACCATTACGAAAGCCGCTGATTTAATGATGAATGCCGGAGCAATTTCGGTAAGAGCCTTTGCATCGCATGGTGTGGTAAGTGGCCCGGCCTACGAACGTATCGAAAATTCTTTGATGCACTCCATCACTTTCACCGACTCCATCCCACGTGACAAGGTTTCTGATAAAGTGGTGACACTCTCGGTGGTCGATATGTTTGCAGAAACAATTCAACGCATTTACAGTTACCAATCCATCAGAT
>JAUIMD010000440.1 GCA_030433225.1 Bacteroidia bacterium | reverse complement strand
TTTCGTAAATCAGACTTAGCGTAACGTTTTGAGAATTCAACCGAATCGGGGTAATCTTCGTACACCAGCATCCCCATCGAATTAATTTTGGCTACCTGCATTTCTTTTCCATCAATAATGGTATCCACCATTACAGGGCGTTGAAAGCGGTTACCGCGGAAGGGGTTAATCTCGTCGAATAACTCGTTGCTCGATGCCCGGTACACATCCTGTACCCATTCGTTTACATTGCCTGCCATGTTGTACAATCCCCAGTCGTTAGGAGGGAAGGCGTCAACCGGGGCGGTAATCATAGCACCATCGTTCAGGTTACCGGCAACCCCCATGTAATCCCCTCGGCTACGGGCAAAGTTGGCATACATATTTCCGCGCTGAGATTTTTCAGGGTTACGCAGGCTGTGCCCGTCCCAAGGGTAAATTCTGCGTTCAAAGTAATTGCTTTCACCAGGTATCCCCATTAAACCGTAGGCAGCATATTCCCATTCAGCTTCCGTTGGCAGGCGAAAACGGGGCAGCAAATACCCATCGTTGAGGTTCGTTTTACGAACGTTGTCATATGCATCGCGCAATGGATTGTCGCCCTCTTTTGGGTTATAATCAGGGCGCAACATGTATTTTTGCGTATTAAAAGCATTCAGTGCAATTTCGGTAGAATCGGTTCCACCGCGCAAGGCTGCAAAATCAGGAAGTTCAATAATTCCCTGGTCGGCCAACAGCTTTTCGTTTACACGGTCGCTACGCCAGGTGCAATATTCCTGCGCCTGCTCCCAGCTAATTCCTACCACGGGGTAATTATCGTACGCGGCATGTCTGAAATAATACTCTGTATACGGATCATTGTATGCCAATGCACGCTGCCAAACCGTTGTATCGGGATAAGCTGCTTTTTTAATTTCGGGATTGTCGCCGTACACCAGGTTCAGCCAGTGCAGGTAAAATTTCCAGTCGCGGTTGGTAATTTCATACTGATCCATATAAAATGAATTCACCGAAACTCTTCGTTGTACATTGTTCCAATCGCCGGGAATGTCTTCCACAACACGTCCCATGGTAAAGGTTCCCCCTTCGATAAATACCATTCCGGGAGGAGTTACCTGGTCGTATGCATCCTGGGTTTGAAATCCACTATATTCAGGGTCGTTATAAATCCATCCGGTTGTGTTGGAGGCAAACTTACTGCCGCCTCGTGATTTACAACCGGTAACTGCTAGCACAGCAATTACTGACAAAATGAAATACGGTCTTAAATTCATATTGTATGATAATTCTTTGGGTTTCTAATTTTCAAGAAGATGCCACAAATATAACTAAAATGACATGTCCTTTATTGTTTAAGCTAATTTTTTTCTTTCGAGTGTAAAGATAATTAACTTATAGTTAACTTACAATTAATGCCTTAATTTTGTTTGTCTTTTTTTATACTCTACCTTTGAACGTGCTTATAATGTGGAATTTACGAAATGAATTTTGTGGGTGGAAATGGAGGAAAAAGTGTTGAAAAAAAATAGTTTGTTAAAAATAAGGGGCGAGTTAATGCCTTTAGTGTCTCCTGTTTTAATGGGAATTTTAAATGTAACCCCCGATTCTTTTTTTGATGGAGGCCGTTACCATACAGCGGAAGAAATCAGGCAAAAGGTAGGACAAATGCTCGAAGACGGTGCCGGTATAATTGACATTGGAGGTTACTCATCGCGCCCGGGAGCGGTGCATATTTCCACCAAAGAAGAAATAACGCGGGTTGGCAAATGTTTAGGTATTGTAAAAAAATGGTTTCCTGATTGTGTGGTTTCTGTTGATACTTTTCGCAGTGACGTGGCAGAAATGGCCCTTAAACACTACGGTGCAGCCCTTATAAACGACATTTCGGGGGGCGATTTGGATGCAAAAATGATGGAGGTGGTGGCCCGCCATAAGGCGGCTTATGTACTGATGCACATGCAGGGAACCCCACAAAACATGCAGCAAAAGCCTGCATACCGCAATGTGGTAACCGAGGTGATTAAAGCCCTTCAGGCGAAGATTGTAATGCTGGAAGCGGCAGGTGTTAACGATGTAATTGTGGATCCCGGGTTTGGATTTGGAAAAAGCATCCCCCATAATTACGCGCTGTTAACTCAACTAAAAATGTTTAATTTGCTTCAGAAACCGGTTTTGGTGGGCATTAGCCGAAAGTCGATGTTGCACAAGCCTTTAGGTATTTCTGCGGCCGATTCGCTCAATGTAACGACTAGTGGGCATGTATTGGCCCTTTTGGGTGGTGCCGATATACTGCGCGTGCACGATGTTAAAGCGGCCAGGGAATGCATACACATTGTGAAACTGGCAAAAACAAGTAATTAGTAACACATACCGAATGGGATTTCTTGATATACGTCTGTTAGATATCTTGGATATTTTTCTGGTGGCCGTTTTGTGCTATCAGCTCTACAAGCTCATGAAGGGCACGGTGGCTATAAAAATTTTTATAGGCCTGTTTTCTTTTATTGTGCTTTGGCTTATTGTGAAAGCCCTTAATATGGAATTGTTAGGAACCATACTGGACAACCTCGTGAGTGTGGGAGTGATTGCCATTATTGTACTTTTTCAGGAAGAAATACGCTCATTTTTTACCATGGTAGGTTCCCGCTATAATTTCAACCGGTGGTTCACCCTCGATAAGGTGCTGGTAAAAAACAGTTCGGGCATGCTAAAAATCTATGTAAAGCCAATCGTGACTGCATGCCAGCGCTTTTCCAAATCAAAAACCGGGGCACTCATTATCATTTCAGAAACATCTGAGCTGGTGGATGTGGCCAAAACGGGGCAGCTGCTGAATGCGGTTATTTCGTCACAACTGCTCGAAAACATCTTTTTTAAAAACAGCCCATTGCACGATGGTGCCGTAATTATAACCAACAACAAAATAAAGGCAGCCCAATGTATATTGCCGGTTTCGC
>JAUIMD010000439.1 GCA_030433225.1 Bacteroidia bacterium | reverse complement strand
GATTCAATGTTGCGCAAAGGATAATCTTTGTAGCGGTTGTTCAATCCATCCAAAAAATGCCATATGGCTTGCGCTGCCAGCTTTTCGGTTTGTTGCGATGCATTTATTGCAGGGTTGGCGCCAAACACGCCAAAGCAGGCAATGCGGTCGCTGAAGCCGGCATATTGTGCCAATTTACAAAAGTGTTCAGGCTGCAACCCGTTGGGCGATGCAATGGCGTTTCCCGGTGAATAGGCAGCGGCCACCGCAGCCATGTCCATGCTTACCAAATCGGCATCGCGCAACAAAGGCTCCACAACAGAAGGAGCCTGGCGTACCTCCTTTAAACGGTACAATTCCCAATCGTCTGGTAGGGATGATTGGTAGCCCTGAAAACCGGCGATACCCAGGTTTGCCAAAGCAGGTGAAGCGGCTATATGGGCAAGAAACGAATGGTCATGCACATCTTCAGGATTATTCCGGTCGATGGTGGAATCGATGCATGCGATGTTCAATTGTTTTTTGAGTTTTTCAAGCGCTGTGAAAACGGGAAGGGTAAGGTCATGCGAACCCCCTATTAAAATGGGGATTACCCGGTTGGCCACGCAGTGTTCCACCACTTGCTGCAGGGCAGCATACGTATTGTTAAGTCCTTTCTCGTGCCGGATGTTGCCAAGGTCGGAAACGTAAAGGTTCGAAAAATCGGAGGAAAGGGTATAGAGGTGTGACCGAATGATGTCCGGGGCATTGGCGCACCCCTTGTTGTACAGGCTGTTGCCATCTTCGGGTATCCCAATAAGGGCCACGTCGGTTTGGTGGATGCCTTCATCCAGTACCTTGAGTCCCAGTTTTAGGGTTTGCCG
The DNA here is from genome assembly GCA_030433225.1 of Bacteroidia bacterium. GTDB lineage: Bacteria > Bacteroidota > Bacteroidia > Bacteroidales > UBA5342 > JAUIMD01. The sequence goes on along the minus strand of JAUIMD010000439.1, from coordinate 2,103 downwards.
TTCCGGTAGCAGGGTTGGCAATTTTTTAACAACCGGTGCTTGCAAATAATCGCTCAACTGCATCTTAAAAGCTGTTGTGGGCCAGTTGAGCAATGCTTGTACGGTATTCGTCCACCAGGGCATGCATGATGTCGCTCACCGGTTCAATGGAATCCAGCAAGGCGGCAACCTGTCCAATTTCCAGCTCGCCCTCATCAAGGTTGCCCTCAAACATGCCTTTTTTTGCACGGCCTTTTCCCAGCAATTCCCGCAGGGCTTCCGGCGTGCTGCCAGCGGATTCGGCGGCAAATACTGCTTCAAAAAATTTATTTTTTATCAGGCGAACGGGGGCCAGTTTTTTTAAGGAAAGCTGTGTTTCGCCTTCGGTAAGCTTTGTGAGCAGGGTTTTAAAATCGGGGTGGCACGATGCTTCGCGGCTCATGGCAAAGCGGGTACCAATTTGCACACCATCGGCTCCCAGTGCCTGAGCCGCGGCAATGGCGCTTCCGGTACCAATTCCTCCGGCTGCAATCAGGGGCAGGCTGGTGGCTTTTTTTACCGAAGGAATCAGGGTAAGGGTAGTGGTTTCTTCACGGCCGTTGTGCCCGCCGGCCTCAAAGCCTTCGGCCACAATGGCATCTACCCCGGCGGCCTCGGCTTTGGCCGCAAATTTACTGCTCGACACTACGTGAACTACGGTTATACCGGCATCCTTCAGTTTTGCAGTCCATGTTTTGGGGTTTCCTGCCGACGTAAATACAATGGGTACCTTGTGCTTTAAAATGGTTTCTATGTGTTGTTCGATGGAAGGATAGAGCAAGGGAACGTTAACACCGAAGGGCTTATCGGTGGCATTTTTGGTTTTAACGATGTGTGCCTCCAAAACTTCGGGATACATCGATCCGGAACCCAGCAGGCCCAATCCTCCATTATTGCTAACGGCCGAGGCGAGTTCCCAACCGCTGCACCATACCATTCCACCCTGAACAATCGGGTAGGTTATTCCAAACAATTCGGCTACTTTATTGGTCATAATTTCCGGTTTTGGGGGCAAAAATAGGAATAATTCTGCGCTTTTACCTACCTGCTGATACGGGCTGCAGGCACCGCTATGGGAAGGGTATCCACTTGTAAAGCATAAAAAACACATTTTTGTGGCATAAATATTTGGGAGGTAGGATGCAAACAAGTTACTTTGGCTGCAAAATTTGCGAAAGTGTTTAGAAAAAACACCGCACTAACGTTTGTTGAAACAGCTCGCAGTTGGCGGGCATGGGTTAATCTGAACAAGCAATTCGGATTAGATTATGAATAAAAAAACAACATTTCTGGACTGGGGATCCGTGGCGTACAATGAGGCATGGGAGAAGCAGGAAGTACTCTTTAACCAGATACTGGCTTCAAAAAAGGATCACCTGGCAACCTCCAATTACCTGGTATTTTGTGAGCACCCGCATGTTTACACACTGGGGAAAAGCGGCGCCGAGCAAAACCTTCTGGTAGATTATATTCAGCTTCAGGCCAAAAAGGCCACCTTCGTACATACCAACCGTGGAGGAGACATTACCTACCACGGGCCGGGGCAAATTGTAGGATACCCCATACTGGACCTTGAAAATTTTGGCCTGTCGTTAAAAGGCTACATCCACTTAATGGAAAATGCCATTATTGAGTTGCTGGCCGACTATGGTATTGAAGCAGACCACTTTGAGGAAGGAACAGGTGTTTGGCTGAATATTGGCAAACCCGATTGCAGAAAAATTTGTGCCATTGGTGTAAAAGCCAGCAGGTACGTAACGATGCATGGCTTTGCCCTAAATGTAAATACCAACCTGGAATATTTTTCGTACATCAATCCATGCGGGTTTGTGGATAAAGGAGTTACCAGTATGGAAAAAGAACTGGGAAAACCCCTGGATTTTGAGGTGGTGAAAATGCAGTTGGCCGGTAAATTTAAAAAACTGTTTGGTTTTGATATGCCGTTGTAGGCAGCGGAATTTTTAGGGTACAACAACCGGTAACGTGTTAAAATTTTGTTATTTAGGTTGATTATAAATACTTGAAAACAACTGCACTGTCATGGTGATGTATTAATTTAGAAATACATTTGAAATATTTATTAAT
>JAUIMD010000438.1 GCA_030433225.1 Bacteroidia bacterium | reverse complement strand
ATTTTAACCATCGAAAAATTTGATAGCCGTAAGGTATATTCGGTTGTATTTTTTGATGCGGAACAAGGATTTTATTACGTTAAGCGTTTTCAATTGGATGTTACGGCCAAAAAACAAACCTTTATCAATGAACATCCGGAGTCGAAGATGCTCCTGATTACAGAAGAAAAATATCCCTCCATTAAAGTAACCTTCGGCGGGAACGACGCCCATCGGGAAGCATTGGAAATTGACGTAGAGGAATTCATCGGTATAAAAGGCTACAAAGCACGGGGAAAGCGCCTCACAACTTTTGAGGTGGAAGAAATTACAGAACAGGCTCCAATGCCCAAAGAACCGGAAGATGAGGCACAGAGCGAAGAGGACCAGAACCCCGATGATGCTGAAGATGAAGACGATGAAGAAGGACAAAAAAGGCTTTTTTAGTCCATACAAAACAAACAATAACCTTACAGAATGAACCGAATTTACTTAATAGGTTTTATGGGAAGTGGTAAGTCGCGCATGGGGCGGGAACTTTCCAAAAAAATGAACATACAAAACATCGATCTGGATAAGTTTATTGAATCGTCGATGTTTATGACCATACCTGAGATTTTTGCAAAATACGGCGAGGAAGGATTCCGAAAAATTGAACACGAAAAATTAATGGAACTTTCGGCCTTTGAAAATGTGATTATTTCTACCGGTGGAGGTGCCCCCTGTTTTTACAACAACATGGAAGTGATGAACCAAACCGGTATTACCCTTTTTTTAAATCCCACCATCGAAATGCTGGTGTACCGTTTGCTTCGTTCTAAAAATAAACGTCCGCTTATTGAGGGGATGGGGAAGGAGGAACTGACACCATTTATACAGGAAAAACTTAAGGACCGCCTGCCTTTTTACGAACAGGCCACACTGGTGATTGACCCCAACGAGGTGAAAACAAAAAAGGTGATAAAAAAAATTGAAAAACAAATAACCAAGCGTAAAAAAAAGCAGGCTAAAAAGAAAAGCTAGCCCAACATTTATCAATGCTAATGATTTGGTATTCAATTTAATTCAACTATTTTTACCCACAACAATTCTGGTTAAAAGTCAACAAAATGGTGTTATTGCAGGGGAAACATATAAAATTACGGGCGCTTGAGCCTGAGGACCTGCAATACATTTACAAATGGGAAAATAACAGCGCCATTTGGAGGGTGAGTGAAACCACCTCGCCCTATTCAAAATTTGTGATTAAACAATACCTGGCCAACATTGATAAAGACATTTACGAGGCCAAGCAGTTACGCTTAATGATTGATGTGTACGACCAGGAGGTGTGGCAGGCCACTGTTGGTACCGTGGATTTGTTTGATTTTGACCCGTTTAATAACCGTGCCGGCATAGGCATTATGCTGGAAGAACACCACCAGGGAAAGGGAATTGCAGCTGAAACGCTGGAATTGCTCATACAATATTGTTTCGACTTTTTGCACCTAAAGCAATTGTACTGCCACATTCCGGCCGACAATGCCCCCAGTTTAAAACTTTTCCGTAATTGCGGCTTTCAGGAAGCCGGCCTGTTAAAAAACTGGCTACGTTCGGTGGATGGCTACGTGGATGAATACGTAATGCAACTAATTTCTTCGAAATAGCGGCTTAGGCATACCGTCAATAAGCCGTCATTCCATCTATTTTTTATACTTTTGTGCTTCTATTTTTTTAAGGTAAATACACAGGGATGAACATATCTTACAACTGGCTGAAAGAATACATATCCATCGATTTGGAGATTCAGGAAGTAACGCAGATTTTAACCGATATTGGCCTCGAGGTAGGAGGTTACGAAGAAATTCAATCTGTTAAAGGCGGCCTGCAAGGCCTGGTAATAGGGGAGGTACTCACCTGTGCCAAACACCCCAATGCCGACAAGTTAAGCGTAACCACCGTAAATGTTGGAAACAATACCGTTTTGCCCATTGTATGTGGAGCACCCAATGTTGCAACCGGACAAAAAGTGGTTGTAGCCACGGTTGGAACCGTTTTGTACAGTGGCGATGATTCTTTTACCATCAAAAAATCGAAAATTCGCGGGGAAGTATCTGAAGGCATGATTTGTGCCGAAGACGAAATTGGTCTTGGTACCAGCCACGATGGTATTCTTGTACTGGAGGCAGACGCCAAACCGGGCACTCCGGCCAAAGAGTATTTTTGCATTGAGTCAGATTACCTTATTGAGGTAGACATCACCCCAAACCGCATTGATGGGGCATCGCACATTGGGGTAGCGCGTGATTTGGCAGCCTACCTACAGCAAACCGACAATAACGTGCGTGTAAATTGGCCATCGGTGGAACATTTTGCCATTGATAATCAGGAGTTACCAATACAAGTATCTGTTGATAACGAGGAAGCATGCCCCCGCTATTCCGGCCTTACCATTAGCGATGTTACCGTTGCCGAATCGCCCGAATGGCTGCAAAAAAAACTTGTAGCCATAGGCTTAAGCCCAATTAATAACATTGTAGACATTACCAACTTTGTATTGCACGAAACCGCTCAGCCCCTGCATGCTTTTGATGCAGCAAAAATTAAAGGCAACACCATAACGGTAAAAACACTGCCGCAAAATACACCGTTTGTTACCCTCGACGAGGAAGAACGGAAACTGGACGCGCGTGACCTGATGATTTGCAACAAAGAAGAAGGGATGTGTATTGCCGGTGTTTTTGGTGGTTTGCATAGCGGTGTAAGCCTGGAAACTAAAGATATCTTTCTGGAAAGTGCTTATTTTAACCCGGTTTGGGTACGTAAAACGGCCAAACGTCACCAGTTAAGTACCGATTCTTCTTTTCGTTTTGAGCGTGGAACCGATCCGAACAAAACAGTATATGCGTTAAAACGTGCGGCTTTGCTGATAAAAGAAATCGCAGGTGGACAAATTTCTTCTGAATTGGTGGATATTTATCCTAAAGAGATA
>JAUIMD010000437.1 GCA_030433225.1 Bacteroidia bacterium | reverse complement strand
CCAAAATGGTTAACGACCCCCCTTCTTCCACATTACGGGCCGCTCCAAAAAAGCGTTTCGGTTTGTGCAATGCATTGGCATCTACACCCCCCGAAAGTACTTTACCCGAGGCAGGAGAAACGGTATTGTAAGCACGTGCAAGACGTGTGATAGAATCCAAAAGAATCACCACATCGTGTCCGCATTCTACCATGCGTTTTGCTTTTTCCAGTACCAGGTTCGAAACTTTTACGTGACGGTCGGCAGGCTCATCAAAAGTAGAAGCCACCACTTCTGCATTCACGCTGCGTTGCATGTCGGTTACCTCTTCCGGACGTTCATCCACCAAAAGAATAATCATGTACACTTCTGGGTGATTGGCCGAAATGGCGTTGGCAACATCTTTTAGTAATACGGTTTTACCGGTTTTTGGCTGCGCCACAATTAATCCACGCTGCCCTTTACCAATTGGGGCAAATAAATCCACCACACGAACCGAAAGGTTGGCATTGCTTCCACCGGAAAGGTTGAATTTTTCGTTGGGGAAAAGTGGCGTTAAGTGCTCAAAAGGAACCCGGTCGCGTACCTGAGCCGGATCGCGTCCGTTAATTTTTTCGATGCGGATTAAAGGGAAGTATTTTTCACCTTCTTTGGGGGGGCGAACCGCTCCTTCGATGGTATCCCCGGTTTTTAATCCGAACAATTTTATTTGCGACTGCGATACGTAAATATCGTCAGGTGAGTTTAAATAGTTGTAATCTGATGAACGCAAGAAACCGTAACCGTCCTGCATAATTTCCAGTACACCAGAGCTTTGAATGATTCCGTCAAACTCGTATGTTTTTTCTGGAGCTATCTTTTTTTCCGGAGCCGGTGGAGGAGGCGGAGGAGTGGCAGGTCTTCTTTCGGCGGTACGCGCTTTGTTAATCACCACTTTGGGCGAGGTGCGTGGGTATGCCGGTTTCTTATAATCCTGCCTGCGGTCATCAAACCGTCGATCGTCTCTGGGGTCTCTGCGGTCATCGCGCATGTCCCGGCGCTCTTCTCGTGGCCGATAGGGGCGTGGCTCCCGGTCAAATGTTCGGGGGCCATCGTGGCTTCCCACCTTAAAAGCGGGGCCATCATTGGTTTCCGTAGCCTGGTCGTTCGCAGGTGACGCAACCTTTTTGGTAGATACGCTTCCTTCGGTGGTGGCAGAGGCGGCCGCTTCTGCTGATTTTTTAATTCGTGCTCTTTTGGGTTTTACCGGTTCGCTGCTTTCCGAAGCCGGTTTTTTATCTGCATGCTCGGCTTGTGAATCAAGAATCTGATAAATAAGGTCTTGCTTCTTATAGGACTCTACGCGCTTTATGTTCATTTCTTTAGCGATAACCCGCAAATCCACAAGCTTCTTTTGCGAAAGCACTTCAATATCGTACATGTTAAGTAATTGTATTTAAATAAAATAAGATCGGAAATCAGAACGACTAATAAAAACTGGATTGATTTTCTTTAGATTAACTGGCAGATTCTGAGTTATATTTAAGTTCTGAGTCTGCAAATATAGATTTTTAATTGAAACATGCAAAAACACGGCTTTGTTTCGGTAAATCTGCTCTCCTCGTAATTGAATTGGGTTGGTTAATTAAAGAAATTGCTGCTAATTTTTGTTTTACAGTTCAAGCTCCAAACGCTCCGCCAACACAATACCTAATGCATTTTATCACACATAAGCTACCTTTTTTGGAGGTATTGAATTGTGCTGGATTTTTAATTTGGATTTCCGGTCACTGAAATGTTCCCGGTTTTTATTCATTCGACTGATTGTCCATTAAATAAAGTCGCAACAAAGGTAACTTTCTTTTCTTTTATATTTCTAACTTTGGTTGGATTAGTTTTAAAAAAAGTGTAATGAAGTGTAAAATAAGTCTTTTCCTGCTTTTTATTGGGTTGGCTATCAACGGGCAAACCGTACTTACTTTTGATACGCATTGCTATAAAAACAATGTAAACTATTCGTATCACCTGGTGGAATATACCAGCCCTGGGGAGGCAGGTGCACGCCAGGTGTGGGATTTTTCAGGTGCAAAAGCCGATGATACATTGAATGGTGAAATGCAGGTGGAGGCCTATGCTTTAAATAAAACATGGTTTCCTACTGGTAATGTATCCGTTCAGGAGTTTGGGCATCGTTTTATTTTTGAAAGCAGCCCCGACGGTATGAAGCAGGTGGGCTTTTTATCGAACGATGAAAAAACGGTAGTACAGTACGATGAACCGGTGGTAAAACTGAAATTTCCTATGCAGTATACTGACCGTTACAAAGGGGAATTTATGGTGCGAAACCTACTGGTTAATACAGCACAAACCGGAACTTATACCGTAACTGCCGATGCATACGGAACCCTGATTTTGCCCGATTTCAAGACTTTTGAAAATGCCCTTAGGGTACATAGTTTTATGGCGGTAAGCCGGGGCGACGGAAGTGTGCAGGAGAGCAACGTATACCGTTGGTACATTGCCTCTGAACGTTTTCCGGTTATGGTGATTCAGGAAATTGTGATTAAGCGCCAACAAAGCGTGGCGTCAACTACTTATAAAGCAGCGTATAACACCAATATTACCGCGTTAAAATCGGCAGGTTTAACGGCCGGTTTCAGTGTGCAGCCCAACCCGGCAACACAGGTGGTGCACATCCGGTTTACGCAACCCGAAAACGGGCCGGTGCTTATTCAGCTTTTTAACCTGGATGGAAAACTGGTTGAAACCCTGCATTCTTCCACTTTGCCGAAAGGGCAACAACAGGTTAGTTACCAGATTGATAAATCTGGAATTGCCCCCGGTGCTTATGTGTTAAAAATTCAATCCTCAGGCGCGGTACAAACTTCCCCGCTTATCATTCAACAATAACGCTACCTTTGCCTCTTGTTAAAGGAGCAGTAAATGACCAAAACGGTTTTTTTCGAAGACGTAGGAGTAGTTACTTTGCGTAAGTT
>JAUIMD010000436.1 GCA_030433225.1 Bacteroidia bacterium | reverse complement strand
CTTTTCAGGCGTGCTTTTGAAAGGATCATTTTATTCATTTTTCGTTGATTTCTGCTGCAAATATTGGGTAAATTCCAATGAGCGACCGGTCAATTTCGATGAGTGGTACGAAAGTGTAGATGAAATTCGGGGGGTTTGGATGTAACTTGCACATATCAATTTAAATGAAGATTACATGAAGTTTTACACCCTCCTATTAGGAGCAATATTCTATACTATTTCTGCAGTGAGCCAGAATATGCAAGACGGATTTGCAATGCTGGAAAAAGGTGATTTTGCCGGTGCAGAAACTTTTTTTGAGCGGATATTACAAACGTATCCCAACAATAAAACGGCGAACATTTGTTACGGAAGAGCGGTGGGTTTGCACTCCAGCCCCGAAAAAGCCACCCAATTGTTTACCAGGATGCTGAACGAATACCCCAACGATTTGGAAGTAGAACTAAACTACGCCGAATCGCTGTTATGGGGAAAACAATTTGAGAAAGCCGAAACTGTGTATGCCGGGCTTACCGAAAAACACCCTGATAATTTTGCCGCACTGCTGGGCTATGCCAATACGTTTTCCAACCTAAAAAAATACACCGAGGCGCTTACCTATGTAAATAAGGCACTGGCTGTACAACCGGGCAATGCCAATGCCATGGTTTCTAAAAAGTACATTCGGCTGGGATATGCATACCAGCTTTCGCAAAACCAGCGGTATAAGGAGGCAGAAGCACTGTTGCTTGAAAACCTGCACGATTTTCCGGGCGACAAAGACATTTTACGCAACCTGGCCAATTTGTACCTGGTAACGAAAGAAACCGATAAGGCCACAGAAACCTACCGGAAAATGGCCACCTCGGCTAAAGACAGCATTGAGGCTTTAAACGGGATTGCCCTGGCTGCACACATTGCAGAAGAAAACAAAACGGCCCTTGAGCTGGCCATTCTTTCGCAAGAGCTAATGCGCGGGGTGCAGGACTCCATATTGGAACGCAGATCGAAAGAGCGGTACATACAGGCCCTGGTGTGGAATAGAAAGTTTGCGCTGGCCAAACAACACATCGACAGTGCCTTTACAACCTACCCCAACGAAAATTGGGTGTTTGCCCTGCACGCGACGCTGGGCATGTACACCAGCAATATCAAGCAGAGCTTAAACGATTACCGTACAATTCTGCATAACGATACCAGCTCGTTTGACGGCAACCTTGGAATTGCCAATGCGTATTTTGCCTATGGCGATATCGACAAGGCCTATGAAGCAGCTGAACAAACGCTGGAGATTTTCGCCAATCAAAAAGATGCCATGCAGTTTATAAAAAAGCTGGATGCGGCCTATACGCCGTCCTTGCAGGAAAAATTGAGTTTTTCGTTTGATAATGGGAAAAATACGGCAGCCACTTCGCTTACTTCTCTCGAATTTCCGGTGAGTACCCGCTTTAGTTTTATTGGGTACTACCAATACCGGGTAGCGAACGGCAACGAAAAACGGTCGGCCATGAACAATGCGGAAGCCGGTTTTTCGTACCGTATCCATCCAAAAGTACGGCTGCAGGCCACGGGTGGTATTTCAGCTGTAAACTCCTACTCCACCCGCTACCAAAACGGGGTGGCGAATGTACTGTTGAAAATTGATCCGTTTAAACTCCAAAATCTGGAACTGGGTTTTAAAAGCGAAATGCAAAATTACAACGCCGATCTTATTAACAGCGAAATACAAACCAACCACATGTTTCTCAACTACAACCTTTCCACCAATTTTAAGCTGGGTTGGTTTACCCAATATTACTTTACCACCCAGTCGGATGACAACGTGCGCAACCTGTTATTTACTTCGCTGTACTACAACATTTTATCGAAACCCGTCTTAAAAACCGGATTCAACTACCAGTACATTACCTTTAAAAACCAGGTGCCTACCATGTATTTTAGTCCGGCCAACTTTAATTCGGTGGAAATTTTTGTGGATCTGTTGAAAGATGCCAACTCCATTACCACTAAAGGATTTTACTACGGATTGTCGGCTGCCGCGGGGTACCAGTTTATTGAGGAATTGCCCAAAGACCCGACGTTTCGGTTCCATTTAACCTACGGGTACAAGGTGTCGGATCGGTTTGCAGCCAACGCATACGCCATGCACAGTAACATTGCCTCTACCACTGCGGCAGGGTACAACTACACCGAATTTGGCGTACAGCTAAAATGGCTGATACTTGAAAAACCGGTTTTTCGTAAGCAATAAGGAAGTTACAAGAGGTTGAGTCGCTTCATTAACTCGGGGCGGTTGGCACGACTTACCGGAATTACGTTTTTTCCAATTAACACGCTATTGTCTTCAATGTCCACAATTTTGCTGGTGTTAATGATGTACGAGCGGTGTACTTTTAAAAATATCGATTCGGGCAGTTTTTCTTCTATCTTTTTCATGGAAGAGTGTACCGTATAATTTTTATCATCGGTGGTGATGTAAATATAGTCTCCGCGCGCCTCGATAAACCGGATGATTGCAAAATTAATTTTTATCAACCGCCGGTCAATATTCACGTACAGTTCCTGTGTTTCGGTTTGTGTATGAGGTTTAGTACCTGCGACTTTCGGGGGTGTGGCTGCCGGGGCCTGAAAATTTAACGCTTTTCGAATGGCTTTGTCAAAACGATCCTGGGTAATGGGCTTGGTCAGGTAATCCACAATACACTCGTATTCAAACGCTTCTATGGCAAAATTACGATCCGACGTGGTTAAAATAATTTTGGGTGGATTTTTAATGGTCTGGATGAAATCGAACCCGGTAAAATCGGGCATGTGTATATCCAGAAAAATAAGGTCGACTGTTTGTTGATTTAAAAATTTTATGGCCTGAATGGCATTGGGGAACTCGTTTATGAGATGCAGGTTCGGATTGTTGGAAACGAGTTTTTCAATTACAATTCGTGCGGTTTTTTCATCGTCAATTACAATGCAATTCATACTGTTT
>JAUIMD010000435.1 GCA_030433225.1 Bacteroidia bacterium | reverse complement strand
ACCGGTGCCCCGGAACCTTTTAAAATGCGTGAGATGGGTAACCAGTCGGAAAATGTATAAATGCCAGGATTTGAGTTTCGATTGAGTTGCTTTTTATTGTAAATGGCTCTGATGAGGGCAGGTGCTTCGCTTGACTTTTCCGGACAATCCAGTATCCAGTTTTCGTCTTTCAATTCAGCCCCGCAGCACAACGCTTCAATCTTATATTCCGTAGCTTTAAATTTTGCCATATTCATACATTTAACGGCCTCAAAAATAGAATTTTTTGTTCTGAAAATGGCGTTCCAACTTAAATATATAGTATTTTAAATATGTCCTTTGAATTATCCTTCCATTTTAGTAGCCAATTACTTTTTCCGCTTAAACACCTTCAAACCAACCCCTGTAATTCACTTACAAAAAGCATCCCGTAAACCTTTAAAATACATTTCCTACTTTTTTAGTAGCGCTTAAATACTTAAGGTTTATGGCATCCATTTCTGCTCATTAAACAGGCCTTACAAATCCCCTTTTACAACCTGATCCAGAAGATCCATAATACACCCCACCTCAAATCCGCGCGACTGCCCGAATTGCGCCAATTTTGCCCGCAGGGTATAAGCATCAGCAGCCCGTATACTTTTATGTTTTTTTTTCAACAATTCCCGCAAAGTGTGCAAGTAATCCTCTTCATCAATTTGCTCCTGCAAGGCGGACTCAATAAGGGTTACCGGTATATTTTTATGGTACAAATAGTGCCTGATTTTCACCCGTCCCCAACCATTCAGCCGAAATTTATCCTTCACAAAAGCATTCGCATAACGGCTTTCATCTATAAAACCCTCCTGCTGCAATTGCCCCAAAACAGCCTCCTCTTCATCTGCGGTGGCATCCCACGCCTTCAGCTTTTGGCGCACATCGGCACAACATCTTTCTGCCATGCTGCAATAGCGGGCTAAAGACGCATACATTTCCTGCAAACGATTTGAAAATGAAGTACCACTCATAATCCCTAAAAAACGGCAAGATACAAACAAGCCCCAATAACTGTATTGAGGCTTGAACAGAAAGCTTTTATTTTTTACTGCGTTTTAGAAACCACCTTGAAAAAACGGTTCCAGCGAATATTGGCGGGAAAACCTTTATCCGCATCCAGCGAAAGCCAAACCAGGATAGGTTTCCCAACAACATGGTCTTCGGGCACAAAGCCCCAATAACGCGAATCCTGCGAATTATGACGATTATCCCCCATCATAAAATAATAATCCATTTGAAAGGTATACGAGCTGGCCGGTTCTCCGTTGATGTAAATCGTACTGTCATTTACCACCAGGTCGTTTTTCTCGTAGGCCTGAATCACCCGCTCGTACACCGGCAAATTTTCAAGGGTCAGCTCCACACGTTCACCCTTTTTGGGTATGTCGAGCGGACCATAATTATCGCGGTTCCAACTGCCACTTTTAGAGCGGGGGAAAATGTTGGACTCCGGCTGATTAGGGAAACGGAGCAACTTTTTTACCCCTATTACATTGGGCAATTTTTCGATGGCCGCTGCACTTTCTTCCGTCAAAAACAAACGGTAGCCCCCGTTCATAAATTGCCGGTCGTCTTGCGACAATCCAAGATCGTCAAAAATACGGCTATTAATGGTGGAACCATCTTTAGTAAAAACATCGTACTGCCATTGCAGTCCGCGAATGCCCTCCTGGGGTTTTCCATTTACATACACCTGCCCTTTTATTATCTCAAGACGGTCACCGGCAATGGCAACACACCGCTTTACATAATTATCTCTACGATCTACAGGACGCCATACAATTTCGCCCATATCGTAATGAGTGCCGTTGGCAAATACGGTATTGTTAATCACATTGTCGCGCCCAAAAACGCGGCACAATTCGTAGTAATCAGGGTTGGTCATTTTGGTAGCCACCGTGTCGCCTGCCGGAAAGTTGAACACGACAATGTCGTCGTTTTTCACCTGCCCAAACCCTTTTAAACGCTTGTATTTCCACTGCGGTTTTTCAATGTACGATTTGGCTCCTAAAATTTGATTTTGAGCCAGTGGGAACGAAAGCGGCGTTATTGGATTTCGTGGTCCGAAAGCCACTTTGCTCACAAACAAATGGTCGCCCACCAACAACGATTTTTCGAGGGAGGAGGTAGGAATTTTATAGTTTTGAAACAGGTATATATTGATAAGCCCAACGGCTACCAGGGCAAAAACAATGGCATCAAGCCACTCAATAAGCCAGTGAGGTTTTTCTCCGTTTTTGGTACGTTTATAAAAATCCCAGGGTACTTTTTTAGTGATGTAAATATCCACCAATACCGGCAAACCTAACAACAACCAATAATTACCTACCCAAATAACGAACAAAATATACATGAGGGCATACACCCCAAACCGTATTTTGTTTTTTAATGAAATGTCCATTGTATTGAATTAAAATTTTAGTAAATCCTTCATGGAGAGGAATCCCTTTTTCCCGGCAGTAAATTCAGCGGCCAATACGGCGCCCATGGCAAACCCTTTTCGGCTCTTAGCATCGTGATTAATGGTGATGGTATCCACTTCCGATTCATACTTGATGGTATGATTTCCGGGCACCTGCCCCTGGCGAATGCAGTGAATTGGAATCTGCGACGACGTTTCAGCCTTCTCTTCTACCCAGGCATCCAGCCCTTCCACCTCGGCAATAATATCTTCGGCCAATGAAATAGCCGTTCCGCTGGGTGCATCGAGCTTTTGTGTATGGTGAATTTCTTCCATTTCCACCCGGTAGCCCTCCACACTGTTCATTAGCTTTGCCAGGTATTTATTCACTGCAAAAAAAATGTTTACGCCCACACTAAAGTTGGAGGCATAAAAAAAGGTTTGCCCATTTTCACAAGCCTGCCTTATGTCCTGAATTTTATCAAGCCAGCCCGTAGTACCTGACACCACCGGCACGTTGTACTTAAAGCATTTCTGATAATTTTGA
>JAUIMD010000434.1 GCA_030433225.1 Bacteroidia bacterium | reverse complement strand
AAGCCCCTATACTATTATAAAGGGCGCACAAATTTCGTGTACGGATCAGAAATTAAAGCAGTTATGGAGCACCCGGATGTTCCTCGTAAATTTTCAAAACAAGGCGTACTGCACCAACTCATGCACACCATGGTACCCGGTACAACAGCTTACGAAGACATTCAGGCGGTAGAGCCCGGACACATGCTTATTATCAAACGTACAGCCTCCGGATTTGACATACAGGATACTTGCTATTGGGATATGGACTTTCCGGAAGCCCAAAACCGCCCCGATTTAGGTGCGGATCATTACATACAATCCGTTCGTGACACCCTATCGGAAGCCGTACGTTTTCGTTTGGAGGCGGATGTTCCGGTTGGCTGTTACCTTTCAGGGGGTATTGACAGTTGTGCCATGCTGGGTCTTTCGTCGTACATGCAACAATCGCCTGTAAAAGCATTTACCATTAGTTTCGATCATGATGCGTACGATGAAGCGCACATTGCCAAAGAAATGGCCGATAAGGTTAATGCCGACCAGGAGCAAATTAACCTGAAAGCAGACGACCTATACGGCGACAATTACATAAATACCCTGTATTATGCTGAACGGGCATTTTACAATACCTTAGGTGTGGCCAAATATTGCATGAGTAAACGTGTAAACGAAAGTGGCTACCGCGTGGTAGTAACCGGCGAAGGCTCGGATGAACTGTTTGGCGGTTATGCACAATTTAAGAGGGATATGTTTTTGCATGGATATTCGCCCAAAGAACGGCAGGCGATGATCGACAAAATGAACCAAAGTAACAAGGTATTTCAAGGGGCAATTTTATCCGAAAATCTCGTTTCGCATCCTGCCTTTGAAAAGCTGATGGGCTTCACTCCGTCCTGGATTCAGCCCTGGATGCAGACCCTGCAAGTTGCCAACCCGCTGTTAAATGACGATGTATTGCGTGATTTGAAAGGCTATGATCCGATCGAAAGTATTGCAGGAAAGATAAATCCTGAACAACTGAACGGACGTCATTTCCTGGATCAGGTGCAATACACCTGGAGCAAAACCATGCTGGAATGCCAGATTTTGAACTGGGGAGGTGACCGGGTAGACATGGCCAACTCCATGGAGTCGCGCCCTGCCTTTTTAGATCACCATGTAGCTGAAGCAGCGAGAAACATTCCACCTCAATACCGAATAAAAGGGAACGTTGAGAAATGGGTACTGCGCGAGGCCATGAAAAACGTGCTGCCAGAAGTGCTTTATAAACGCGAAAAGTTTGCCTTTATGGCGCCTCCCGGACATACCAAAAAGAACAAACAAATGGCATTGGACACTTTATTGAATCAATACCTGAACAAACAAAAGGTAGAAGAAGTAGGTTTATTTGATGTGCAACGCATTCAACAATTTATTACAGATTATAAATCGGATACCCACGCCGCCTCACTGGTGCGTAAAGATGCCATAATTAACCACTTACTGGGGTTACACATATTGCACGATCATTTTATTAAATAAGCCATACGAACATTCATGTCTGCCAATTACTATTACGACGCCATAGATTTAAACATTCAGTTGGATACCTCTTCCCGACTTCCATTGCTATCGGAAGAGCAAAAAATACTGAACCTGGTAATTAACTACCTGGCACTCCCCTACTCGGTGGCGGAGTATGGTTGTGGTAAAAAGTGCAGCATGATCATCCATCAGCTTTTTTCATTCGGAATTCCTTCTTATGCTTTAAAAAGAGGAATGATTATGGAAAAAGACCTATCACCTTTTGCCCTGAAACAGCGCGATTTCACCAAACGCAAACACGCTTTAACGGTGGAAAACGCCTTCTATCACCGGGCCGATTTTTCCAATCCGGTGTTACGGCAAATGTTTGAAGAAAATCGGGTTACGGTAAACGTGGAGCAAAACGAAATACATGCAGGGAACTTTGTGTTGTCAAACCAAAGTACCTTGCAATTTGTTGAAGCACGCAGTCACATTTTCCCCATTCTTACTTTTTGGGACGAAAAAAATAATTGCGCTAGGGAAAGAGTGGTTGATCCCACCATAGATGCCGAAGAGCTGTTCCTGGTTACACAGTTGCGCAAATACCTGCATGCTTCTGAAAGTTTACTTTTTACAGCTCCTTTGTTGGGTGAATTCGAGTTGGAAGAGAAATACTTAACAGAAGATCAGCGACGTGAGTTTTACCATTTTTTGGGCCGCCGGCAATACCATGAATTGAGTCGTTTTGAGAAACATGAACTCATCCGCACCTTAAATGGTGCTGCAAAAAATACAATTGGCGATCCATCAGTGTGGACTTATGCCAACAACATGGCTGTGGCAGATCAACGGCATCATGAGTTTCAATTGTTTAATTCAGGATTGGGAAATCCTGTTCGAGAACTGCTGACCAACCTAATCCGGGAGCGTGAAGCATGGAGAGAGGAAGCGGTTATTCGCCTGGTATCCGAATTGCAATTGCAGGAAACCCGCCTTAATTTAGAAGAAGTGCTGGCCTCCGATGCACTGTGGTCAGAGCGACAACTGGTACCTTTAAAAGTGGTGGTGAATTTAATTTCAGACCACATTGCCCTGGAAGAGCTCAACGAACGCATTACACAAGGAGCCTCCCTGCAACAGGCCATTTCTGATTCTCGCGGTAGAGGGATGAACCGTCTTTTTGGTATAAGCTTTCGTTTGCGTGAAAGGTTGGAAAACCTTGCGGTTGTCAGTAAAAATACCAAAGGAGAAATCGATGCCGGCGCCCTATCTCCTTTGTATAACCATGCCTTAAAACTTTGTATCCAACAAATGGAAAGGGCGGGCTTAAAAGTATTTATTGATCAGGTTGGAAACGCGCATGGAATATTTGTTGACGAACAAACGTTCACTCAGCTTCAAAAAAATCCGGAAGACATAAAGCGAATTGCCAGTCGTGCCTTGTGCTTTGGCTCACACATTGACACCGTTACGGATGGTGGAA
>JAUIMD010000433.1 GCA_030433225.1 Bacteroidia bacterium | reverse complement strand
TATGCCGAGGGGCAACGCAGGTATGTAGAGAGCCTTTCGTCTTACGCACGACAGTTTCTGGCACGACTGAACAAGCCCGAAGTGGACTACATTAAAGGCATCCCTCCGGCAGTAGCTATTGAGCAAAAGGTAAATACCCGCAACCCGCACTCAACCGTGGGCACTTCTACCGAGGTGTACGATTACATGAAACTGCTGTTTGCCCGTATTGGCAAAACCTTTTCGCCCGTTAGTGGCGTGGAAGTAAAAAAGCATTCGGTGAATGACGTTACCGACTATTTTATGGGGCTGGAGGAAGGAACCCGGCTGCTGTTGCTATTTCCCATTCACATCCCCAAAGGACGCAAAGTGGCCGACCATTTAAATATTTTAATTCAGCAGGGATACTCGCGCGTTTTAAGTAAAGGGGAAGTGCACAACATGGAAGACCTGGTAGCAGAATCCACCCCAAAAATGGATAAAAACAGTTTTGTGGTGCTGGACCGCCTGGTAGTGCGTAACGATGACGATACGCTGGCGCAGCTGGCCGACTCTGCCGAAACTGCGTTTATAGAGGGACACAACGAATGTGCCTTGTTTGTGTATGCCGGAGAAAAGCCCATTTTGCAACGGTTCTCGAAACGTTTTGAAGCCGACGGCATTAGCTTTGTGGAGCCCACCGAAAACACCTTCAGCTTTAACAATCCGGTTGGAGCTTGCCCTACCTGCCAGGGGTTTGGCAACGTAATTGGTTACGATAAAGACCTGATTATTCCGGATAAATCCCGCTCGGTATATGAAGATGCAGTGGTTTGCTGGAAAGGAGAAAAGATGAGCCAATACAAAAAGGAATTCATCATTGGGTCGCGCCCGTACGGGTTTCCGGTACACACCCCTTACTACAAACTCACGCCTGAACAAAAGGACCTGCTTTGGAAGGGGAAAGGTGCTGCCCCCGGCATTAACGAGTTTTTCCGTTACGTGGAATCCAAGCAATACAAAATACAATACCGCGTAATGCTGGCCCGTTATCGCGGTAAAACCACCTGCCCTGATTGTGATGGAACCCGCCTGCGCAAAGAGGCTTCCTACATAAAAGTGGCCGGCAAAACCATGCTCGACCTGGTAAACCTTCCTGTTGAAACGTTGAAAGTTTTTTTCGACGAATTGGTACTCACCGAGCAGGAAATGGCCATTGCCAAACGCCTGCTGGTGGAAATAAAAAACAGGCTCAGCTTTTTATGTGATGTTGGGCTGGGCTACCTCACCATTAACCGCCAATCCAACACCTTATCGGGTGGAGAATCGCAACGGATAAACCTGGCCACATCACTGGGCAGCAGCCTGGTAGGGAGCATGTACATTTTGGATGAGCCCTCCATTGGCCTGCACTCGCGCGATACCGAAAATCTCGTATCGGTCCTTAAAAAACTGCGGGCATTGGGCAACTCGGTTATTGTGGTGGAGCACGATGAGGACATTATACGGCATGCCGATTACATTATTGACATTGGCCCCCTGGCCGGAAGAAATGGTGGAGAAGTGGTTTTTGAAGGCACCCTGGATGAATTGATAAACGCCAACAGCCTGACCACGGGTTACCTTAAGGGCACCGAAAAAATTGAAGTTCCCAAGCCCCGGCGAAAATGGAACAACTACATTGAAATTTTGGGTGCCAGCGAAAACAACCTGAAAAACATCGATGTAAAATTTCCACTGAACGTAATGACGGTTGTAACGGGGGTGAGTGGATCAGGAAAATCGTCGCTGGTGAAAAAGATACTTTTTCCGGCCCTTAAAAAGCTGAAGCAGGGAGTGGGAGAAAAAACCGGTTCGCACGCCACAGTGCAGGGTGACATTAACCTGGTGGAAGAAATTGAATTTGTGGACCAAAATCCCATTGGCAAGTCGTCGCGCTCAAACCCGGTAACCTACCTCAAAGCTTACGACGAAATTCGTGCCTTGTTTGCCAACCAGAAAACCGCAAAAACCAACCTGCTTAAACCGGCGCATTTTTCTTTTAATGTGGATGGCGGGCGCTGCGACGAATGCCAGGGCGAAGGCTACATTACCGTTGAAATGCAGTTTATGGCCGACGTTACGCTTGTTTGCGAAAGCTGCGGAGGAAAACGGTTTAAAGACGAAATTCTGGATATTAAAGTGCATAAAAAAAGCATTTACGACATACTGGAACTTACCGTTAATGAGGCCATCGACTTTTTTGGTAACTCAAAAGTAGCCCAGGAAAAGAAAATTGCAGCCAAACTGATGCCCCTGCAAGAGGTGGGCCTGGGGTATATAAAACTCGGTCAAAGCTCCAACACCCTGAGTGGAGGCGAAAGCCAGCGGGTAAAACTGGCCTTTTTCCTGTCAAAAGAACGGGCCGCTCCTACCCTGTTCATTTTTGATGAGCCTACTACAGGACTGCACTTCCACGACATTAAAACCTTACTGAAGGCATTTAACGCATTAATTAAACGGGGACATTCCGTGCTGATAATTGAGCACAACCCCGAGGTTATTAAATGTGCCGACTGGATTATTGATTTAGGCCCGGAAGGTGGAAATGAAGGCGGTCAAATAGTGGCAGAAGGTACACCAGAGGAGGTGGCAAAGCACAAAAAATCACATACCGGAAAATATTTAAAAGAAAAATTATCCCCCTAAACGCAGCAAATCAGAGCCTTATAGTTGCGTGAAATTGGAGCTGGAAAATAATCCGGCAAAAACATTTTTTTTATTTGATAGAAAAAATCGAAACACCTATATTTGCACCGCTTTTGACGGAAAGCTTATGTGTTAAACGGTAAATAATTAGATGCGGCAAGTTGCAAAAATGCACTGCCAAACCAGGGCGTTTCACGCCGAAAGACTCAGTAGCTCAGCTGGTAGAGCACATCCCTTTTAAGGATGGGGTCCTGGGTTCGAGCCCCAGCTGGGTCACATTTAATACATGCCACACATAGGTAGTTTACAGCAAACACTCATCA
>JAUIMD010000432.1 GCA_030433225.1 Bacteroidia bacterium | reverse complement strand
TTTTACCTGGAGCAGGCATTGGAGGGTACGCTTATTTTTAATGCCTTCTTTATGGATGGTTTTGAGCAGTTTAAGGCTATCCACCCCATGAATGAGGGAAACAAATGGTGCAAGATACTTAACCTTATTGGTTTGCAGGTGGCCAATAAAATGCCACTGAATATCTTTGGGGAGCGCTTCGTGTTTGGCGACCAGTTCCTGCACTTTATTCTCACCAAAAACTTTGTGGCCCGCCTCATAGGCTTCCAAAATCAAAGAAGCGGGTTTGGTTTTGGAAACAGCCACCAAACAAACTTCTGTCGGAATATCTTTTTGTATTGTGCGTAAATTTTCTGCTACACCCATGTCAAAACCGGTATTTATGGTAATTGGAAGTACAAAGGTAATGTTTCGCCTTTCGTCTGTAAAACTAATCAGGCAGTTTCTGACCGCAACAGCGCACTAAATAACACTTCTACCGGGTGCAGGGCATTTTTCGAGGTGCCGTCTTTTATCTGATGCCGGCAACTTGTACCGGCAGCTACAATAACGGTACTGGTTTGTGCCGCCCTTACGGCTGGAAAAAGCTGAAGGTCGCCAATTTTCATGGATACCTCGTAATGCTCTTTTTCGTAACCAAACGAACCGGCCATGCCACAGCAGCCCGAAGGTATTTCTTTGGCGCTATAGTTGGCGGGTATGCTTAAAATTTCTTTGGTGAGCAGGGTAGACGACAGCGATTTTTGGTAACAATGCCCATGGTATAACATTTCGAGGGGTGCATCCGTAAATTGCCCGGAATGTATATTTCCTAAGGTATATTCTTTGTGCAGGTACTCTTCAATTGTAAATACATGTTGCGCTACAAACAACGCTTTCTCCTTTAATTCACCTGTAAAAAAATCGGTGTACTCGTCGCGAAGCGTGAGCAGGGCCGATGGTTCCACCCCTACAATGGGCTGCTTTTGGTGTTTAAGCAGGGCATATAAGTGCTCAATATTATAGCGTGCCAATGGTTTTGCTTTATCCAGCATACCTTTCGAAATGTACGTTCGCCCGCTTTCTTTTAAAGGAGGAATTTCTACCGCATACCCCAGGTTTTCAAGCAAACTAATGGCCTTGACTCCGATGTGCCCGTCGTTGTATTGCGTAAACTCATCCAAAAAGAAAGTGACCGTGTGCTTTTTTGGGGTGGATGAGGAGGCAGGCCTTCGAAACACATGTATGCCGGGAAGTGAGCGACGTTGGTGAAAACCTGCAAATGCTTTTATGGCGGCAGCTACAGGACTGCTAAAAACTGCATTACTGACAGCAGGGATTCGGGATAAAATGCGGAATGAATTTGGCATGTTCCCGATCATTTTACTCCGCAAGGGTACCCGGTGATTTTGGTAATAGCGGTGTAAAAACTCCGCCTTCATTTTCGCCATGTCCACATTTGAAGGACACTCTGATTTGCAGGCTTTGCATGAAAGGCATAAATCCAGTACCTCCATCACTTCTTTTTCGTTCAAGCCGTTTTTATTTCCATACATGTACGACCGAAGTGCATTGGCACGAGCCCGGGTAGTGTGTTTTTCATTTTTTAAAGCCATAAAACTGGGGCACATGCTTCCTCCAATTTTGTCAGACTTACGGCAATCACCGCTCCCGGTACAGTTTTCAATGGCCCGTAAGTAACCTTGCGACTGGTCCCAGGTATAGGTTGTTTCGGTGGCTTGCTTTGCCTGTTGTTCCTGATGTACCCGCAAGTTTTCATCCATGCGGGGTGCATTCACTATTTTATTGGGATTAAACAGTCCATTCGGATCCCAGGTGTTTTTCAACTCCTTGAACCAGGTGTAGATCTCTGTACCATAAAACGCCTCCAGAAACTCGCCACGCAACCGGCCATCGCCATGTTCGCCACTTATAGAGCCGTTATACTTTTTTACCAATTGCAGCGTGTCTTCGGCAATCAGGCGCATGGTTTTCCGGTCGGCTTCCGATTTTAAATTAATAATGGGGCGTATGTGCAACTCGCCTGAACCGGCATGGGCGTAGTACACGGCTTCTTTGCCATGGCCATGCAGCATGGCATCCATCTCTTTAATGTAGTCGGGAAGCTTCTCCGGTGTTACCGCTGTATCCTCAATAATGCAGGTGGGCTTGGCATCTCCCGGCATATTGGAAAGCACTCCCAGTCCGGCCTTACGCACATTCCACACCTTTGAGATATCCGAATTAAACACCACCGGATAACTGTAGCCAATTTTTAATGCCTGCAGTTCTTTTTCCAGCTGAGAAGTTGTTTGTACAAGAGCCTCTTTGCTGTCGGCCCAAAACTCCACCATTAGCACAGCGCCCGGTGTACCGTGTATGAAAAATAAATTTTGGTTTTGCAGCGAATTTTTGGTGGCAAGTTCCAATATGGGGCGATCCATTAACTCGGATGCCGTTGGCACATATTTTAGTGCCACTTGGTTGGCCCGCAACGATTCATCCACCGATTGGCAATGAATGTTCATCAATGCTTTTTGGCCGGGTGGAAGCGGAAAAACATGCAGCTTTATTTCGGTGGTAAAAAACAAGGTGCCCTCCGATCCGGTAATGAGCTTACAAAAGTTAAAATTGTCCGTGCCAATGGTTTCTGCCAGGGCATCCAGTGCGTATCCGTTGTTGCGTCGTTTTAGTTCGGCATCGGGGTATTTTTGGTGGATGTCGGCAATATGCTCCGGGCTAAGCAGTTGTTGTATGTGCCGGTAAATGTCTCCTTCGGCATCATTTTGTTGGGTCTTCAGTTCAAATTGCAGTTGATCTACTTCGCAAAATGTAACCTTTTGCCCGTTTGCCAGGAAACCTGTTATTTCCAGTACATGATCGCGCACATTCCCATACACCAACGAATGCAGACCACAAGAGTTATTGCCCAGCATTCCACCCAATACACAGCGGTTAGCGGTAGAGGTTTCGGGGCCAAAAAGGCGGTTGTGCTTTTTTAGGTATTGATTCAATTCATCCAGCACTATGCCGGGTTGA
>JAUIMD010000431.1 GCA_030433225.1 Bacteroidia bacterium | reverse complement strand
TTACACACCCAACCCAACCTGAAAAAGTAATTGAATTGGGCGTCAGAAGCACTGCCCTCTAATACATAATTTGGTTCATCAGGTAGCCGGGTAAAAACCTGCCAATCACCTGCCGAATCACGTTTTATTTCCACATCTAATTTCACAGTGTTCAGGTTGAGGCGTTGTTCATTTCCCTGAATGAGCAAACGATCTTTTCCTTCGCTTCGTCGATAAAAATGCAGTGCATCGTTGGTCGCACCCATCACCAGATAATATCCGTTCATCTTTTCAAAAAGCTCCTCGTTCCCGGCCAGATAAATTATTGCATGGTTTGCAGAAGAGGGGTTGAAATCATACGAAATCGTAAATTTCCAGGTGCACTCGCCATTAATTTGTGTTGGGGAATACAGTTCTGCCTGGGATAAATTCACGTCCATATCGGAAGTAATTTGGTTTTGATGAATGGCAAATTGCCGGGTGTCACCCTTCCAAATAAGCTGGGGAAACAAATGGTTGAAGTGGACGATAAATCCAACAAGAAAAATAAAGAATACACGGGTTCGCATAAGCTACTAATATTACAAAAACGGTTTGTGTGCTATGGCTAAATTCCTCCAAAATGGGTCCGTATTTTGTGGTGCTAATGGTCACGCGTATACGGCTCTCAATCTTGATGTTACCAAAAACCCGGATGTTTTAATTTAGCTGAACTCAGGTTATTAGGTGGAATTTAAAATTAGTACTATTTTTGCACGCAATTCAATTTACAAAATTGAACGGTTTTATAGATATATTATTCAGTTTTTATCAAAAATAAAGAAACTGGTTATGCACTAAAACGCATTGTGCATGAGCCGGTTTCGGCCTTTAAAATAATTTTTTAACGCAAAATGAAAGTAGCAATTGTAGGTGTCAGTGGCGCCGTTGGACAAGAATTTTTGAGAGTGCTGGAGGAAAGAAATTTTCCTTTGGATGAGCTGGTGTTATTTGGTAGCAGTAGAAGTGCGGGAACAGAATACGAATTTAAGGGCCAAAAGATTAAGGTAAAAGAACTTCAACACAACGACGATTTTAAAGGGGTGGACATTGCCCTCACATCTGCAGGAGCGGGTGCATCAAAGGAATTTGCAGATACCATTACCAAATACGGTGCGGTGATGATCGACAATTCCAGCGCCTTTCGTATGGATGATGATGTGCCTTTGGTGGTGCCCGAAGTGAACCCGGACGATTGTAAAAACCGCCCCCGCAACATTATTGCCAACCCCAATTGTACCACCATACAAATGCTGGTGGCCTTAAAGCCCATCGAAAACTTGTCGCACATTACCAAGGTGCACGTTTCCACCTACCAATCGGCGAGTGGAGCAGGTGCAGCAGCTATGGATGAATTGGTGGAGCAAACAAAACAAGTGGCTAACGGTGATCCGGTTACGGTAGAAAAATTTGCGTATCAATTGGCCATGAACATCATCCCACAGGTGGATGTATTTATGGAAAATGGGTACACAAAGGAAGAAATGAAAATGTATAACGAAACCAAAAAAATTATGCATACCGATGCTGCCGTAAGTGCTACCTGTGTGCGTATACCGGTTATGCGCAACCATTCCGAGGCCATTTGGGTGGAAACTCAGGAGGAACTGGAATTAGCCGATGTGCGCGCTGCACTGGAGGCTGCCCCGGGCATAACAGTGGTAGATAATCCGGCAGAAAAGCAATATCCCATGCCCTTGTTTTGCGAAGGAAAAGACGATGTTTTTGTGGGACGTTTGCGCAAAGATTTAACCAACCCTAAAGGGTTAACCTTTTGGTGTGTGGGCGATCAAATTAAAAAAGGAGCAGCGCTGAATGCCGTACAAATTGCCGAGCATTTAGTCGCCAACAATTTATTGTAAAAGTGCAAAAAAGCGGGAGAATGCCACCTACTGGGGGCTCCCGCTTTTTTGCCGTTTTATCCAACAACGTTACGTTGGGTGTTTACACAGAAACTTGAAAATAGAACATGCAAAATACGCGTAATTTCTGCATCATAGCGCACATCGATCACGGTAAAAGTACCCTGGCCGACCGTATGTTGGAAATGACTCAAACAGTTACCAACAAAGAGTTGCAGGCACAGGTGCTTGACGATATGGATTTGGAGCGCGAGCGCGGAATCACGATAAAAAGTCACGCCATTCAAATGAAATACATGAAGAATGGGGTGAACTACATTTTTAACCTGATTGACACCCCCGGGCACGTTGACTTTTCGTACGAAGTATCGCGGTCCATTGCGGCCTGCGAAGGGGCACTCTTAATTGTGGATGCAACCCAGGGAATTCAGGCGCAAACCATCAGTAACCTGTACCTGGCACTGGAGCACGACCTGGAAATTATTCCCATTATGAACAAAATGGACTTGCCCAATGCCATGCCGGAGGAGGTGGAAGACCAGATTGTAGACCTGATTGGAATTGATCCGGATGACATTATACGGGCCAGCGGGAAAACGGGTGAAGGAGTGGAAGACATTTTTCAGGCCATTATTGACCGTATTCCTGCCCCCGCAGGTAATCCCGAAGCGCCATTGGAAGCCCTGATTTTCGATTCAGTTTTTAACTCGTTTCGGGGTATTATTGCCTATTTTAAAATTGTAAACGGCACCATTCGTAAAGGAGACCACGTAAAGTTCTTCAACACTAAAAAGGAGTACCATGCCGATGAAGTGGGAGTGCTTAAACTCACCCCTGAGCCACGCGATGTACTCACGGCCGGGGATGTGGGATACATCATTTCGGGCATCAAAACCTCGTCGGAGGTGAAGGTGGGGGACACCATAACCCATGTAAAACCCTCGTGTGCTAAAGCCATTGAAGGATTTGAGGAAGTAAAGCCCATGGTATTTGCGGGAGTATATCCTATTGATAGTGAAGATTATGAGGATTTGCGGGCCTCCATCGAAAAACTGCAGCTCAACGATGCCTCCCTTACCTTTGAGCCGGAATCGTCCGTAGCGCTTGGGTTTGGATTTCGTTGCGG
>JAUIMD010000430.1 GCA_030433225.1 Bacteroidia bacterium | reverse complement strand
GAAGCAGCATCGGTGCATGTGTGGCCGAACCCGGTAAATGAGCCCGGTGTGCCCGCAGAACTTACCAAAGAAGTCGCACGCAAACAGTTGGTAGCCGACCTTGACCTGATGCCCGGTAAAAAAATAATTGTGTACCCTGTTCGGGTAATCCGACGAAAAAATATAGGCGAATACATTTTGCTGGCGGCCCTGTTTGGTGCTGAGGCTCATTGGATTGTAACCTTGCCCCCATTAAACCCGTTGGAAATTGAAGTGTACCAGCAATGGGTAAAATTTTGTGCAGAGCATCACATTCCGGTTACGTTTGAAGCAGGCCTTAAAACCGATTTTGCAGCGGTGATGAAGGGCGCCGATGTGTGTTTTACCACCAGCATTATGGAAGGATTCGGGATGGTTTTTGTAGAGCCCTGGTTTTGGGATACCCCCGTTGCAGGTAGGGAAATACCTGCCGTGTTGCCTGATTTGAGGCAATTGGGAATCCGGTTTCCATTCATTTATGAACACATTTGGGTGGAATGGGAAAACCGCAGGGTAGATTTTCCAACCCTGGAAACAACACAGCAGATGGCCTGCATAAAATATTATTTTTCAGACAGAAAAGAAATGTTTCTTCAACAAAACCCCGAATTTTTGAGTTTCTTTAAAGAGGATTTACGTCAAAATATCCAACACAATAAGTCCATTATTGCCCATGATCTGTCCGAACGAAAATATGGAAACCAATTACATCAGCTCTATACAGCCTTATCTTCTTGAGCTGGAACAACTGCAACCCATTCCTACCGGAGTGGAACCGTCCCTTTCACCCTTTCCAACCAAAGTGGTTATTTTTGATATTTATGGAACCCTGATTATTTCGGCATCGGGCGATGTGGATAAGGCCAAGTACTCATCCTCCATGATTAAAAAAGCCCTGGAAGGGGGGCGGTTTCAAATTTTGGTGGACACCGAGGATGCCTTCAACGAAATTTATAGCGACTTTAATGCCTACCTGTTTGGGCACCTCAGCAGTACCCGCAGAGCCGGTAAACCGTACCCCGAAGTAAACGTGGTGGAGGTGTGGCAGGATACCCTGATTGCTGCCGAAAAAAAAGGTAAGATACTGATTACCGAACATTCGGATATTTACCTGTTCACCTTCATTTTTGAGCTGGAAAGCAATCCTGTGTGGCCCATGCCTGACCTGAAAGAGGTGGTACATGGGTTAAACGAAAAGGGCATTACACTGGGAATCGTTTCCAACGCACAGTTTTACACCCCGGTTCTGATGAATTACCTGCTTAACGATTCCATTGAGCAGCGCTACGACATTACTCCTTTTGATAAAGAACTATCGGTTTTTTCGTACCAGGAATTGCGCGGAAAGCCGGATACCTTCCTATTTGAAAAACTGGTACCTAAGTTAAAAAGCCGCAACGTTTTACCCGAGGAGGTGATTTATGTGGGTAACGACATGCTGAAGGACGTAACCACCGCCGGAAAAGTGGGGTTTAAAACGGTGCTGTTTGCCGGCGATGAGCGATCATACCGTTTGCATAAAAACGACAAGCGGGTTGAAGGCGTGCGCCCCGATTTTGTAATTACAGAATTAAAACAATTGTTTTCCATCCTGAACCTGACTTGAGGCAGGAGAAAACGGAATATAGGAACGGCTTACTGATAAGCCCAAACCTGAAAAAGTTAAGGTATGAACATCAATCAACTACGTGTAGGAATTATTCATTCCCTTATTGGAAAAAACGACGGAGTTTCCATTGTAATAGACCAAACGGTAGTGGCCATGGTAGAGCAAATGGGGTTTCAGCTAGGAAATATATTTTACCTGGCAGCCCACTCTTCGCCACGGTTTAATGCCGAAACCAATGACGTATTCTGGCATAAAAGCGATGCCCATAAGCGCATAATTGTCGATTTTCAGACCGACAATACAGAAGGACTTGAAGAATTAATACAGCAGGAAGGCGCCTATGCCAAAGGAGTGATTCAGGAGTTTGTAGAACGCAACAACATTGACCTGCTTATTGCCCACAATACCTGCCATCCGTACAACTTTATTACGGCAGTAGGGCTGGGGTATTACATTGAGGAATTGCGCAAAGAAGGTACCATATGGCCCAAGCTAATGGTATGGTGGCACGATTCATACTTTGAACGCCCTATTTTTGCCAAACCCAACGCCGTGGTAAAAAAGTACCTGAAATACCTGCCCGGTGCTTATGTCGATGGCATTGCATTCATCAATCATGCTCAAATAAAAATTGCCCACCGCATGTACGAGGCCCAAAAACTGCCCAATCTGGAGCGCTTTTTTAAAGACCGTACTGCCGTGGTGCCCAACACCAGTGATATCCCCTGGGACTGGCAGGATCAGGAATGGTATACCTCTGACCGGGTGTATCCGAAACAGGATAATTACAACAGTACATTTTTTAAAGACATTGGTTTGCTAAGTGCCCTCGAAGAGAAAAATCTTACCTTGGAAGACGCCTGCATTCTGCTGCAACATACCCGTGTAGTACCGCGCAAACGCATCGAAGTGGCCGTAGATCTGGCTTTTAAATTGGAAGATAAATATCTGAACGATGGAGTAACCAAAAGTGTGGTCGTACTGATTAGCGGCCATTCCGGCGACGAGCAAAACTCATATAAGGAACAATTGCAGGAGTATTTTGATGCTGAACTGGCCAAGCGACCCTCCTCCAACGTGCTCATGATTTTTGGTGAGGGAAGCATTCTTTCGCACCGCGACATTATTGTGGATAAAAAATATTACAAATTTGGTGAAGTGCCATCCATTGTTGCTGCACAAGGTGGTGTGGGTACGTATTTTAGTGACATTGAAGGGTTTGGAAACAACCTGCTGGAAATGATTTGCTACGGACTTCCGGTGGTAATAAATAAATACCCCATTTATGTGGAAGAAATTGAACCCCTGGGGTTTGAACTGCCCGCCATCGAAAATTGCAATTTAACCGACGATTTGGTAGATTCGGCATACGAACTGTTT
>JAUIMD010000429.1 GCA_030433225.1 Bacteroidia bacterium | reverse complement strand
TTCACCGGCAGTTATGTATTGGGTGGAGAGTTGATAGGTAAAGTCGCACTCCATCTCATCCCGCAGGCGCTCCAGTATAAAGGTGTTGAGGTCAATCAGGTATTTCCATGGGGTGTTCCAAACCGGCAAAAATGCATCGATGTAAAACTCGTAGAATGGGGAATTGTGGTAGGCCGCTTTGAGTGCGCGCAAATGGTTTTTTTGCCAGGCTTCCTCATTAAAAACGGTAATGTCTTTTACCTTGGTTTTGTTGCCGTTGGTTTTTACTACCGGTATACTTAATGCAATAGGGCCATTGCCCGATAAAATGATGCACCGGTTACGGTACGACTGTTTTACATAGTGATCGTGTTGCTCAATAAGTGCATTTTCATGCTTCAGCAACGTGCTGAAATAATGCACCGGTCCAAAGTAGGCCGTTTGTAGCAGAACTGTTTTTTTCATATCCCTTTATTGCATGTGCAAAGGTGGGGATTATTTGTCAGAATACGGCTGCCCGCTTGTACCCTCTTAAAAGCGATACATAACACTAAGGTTTAAGCGGTTGTTGGTGGCTTTGTACACCTCGTTGTAACGTCCGCTGCTTATATCCATATCTCCTTGCCCGTAGTTAGCGGTGGTGCGTTCCAACTCCACCATTAACAGTACATTTTTTAGGGTGTAAATGCCGCTTACCGATGCACGGTACATGTCGTTTACGTTTAAAAAGCGGCCCCATTGGCGCACTTCATTCGTACCATCGGTTGCAAAATTGTAAAAGGAATTTTTTACACCGGCTTTAACACCGTAGGCCAGGTAGCCGCCTACCTTAAATTTTTTACCATAAATCACATTTAAATAGGTGGTGTAATACTGTATAGGGCTGTAAGTTTCCTGTCCGGTTTGGGCATTATACCCCGTAACGGCATACCCTCCCGGCATTACCATATGTGTTAAAAGTCCTCCATAGGTGGATTTGGCATTCACCTCCAATTTGTTTTTTGCATATTGGGCATATACCATATAATTTATACCGCTTACCGTTTGGTTGGTAACTAGCATCGAGTCGGTCACCAGGCGGGGTTTCAGGGTTTTAAAGTCGGCCATGGCACCAATCCGGTATCCATTTTTCTGGAATTCAATTCCGGCGACCAACTCAGGTATTACGGCATTTTGTTGGTATTCTGAGGTAGCTCCCAGCGGGCCCACCGAGGCAAACTGCAATTCGTACAGGGCTGCCCCGGTAAACTGAATGTTCCCAAGCGTGTAGTTGTAGCGAAGCATTGGGGTGCGGCTAAACGGATTAAAAGGTGCACCTGTATTGATGCCCACCATTTTGGCAAAACAATTCAGGGTAAAAAACGGGTGCCAATCCTGTCCGGCAATTAAGGAGCTGTGTTCCCAATCCAGTTTCAGGTAGGCCAAACGAATGCGCAACACGGACGGCAACGAATTGGAGAGGCCTAAAAAATCGGTTTCTACTACTGCTGATGATTTGGCACTGAATACTTCGGGCCCCGAAATTTTAAAACCAAAACGGGTCATAATGGGAATCATGTTGGTGCTAACGGTTTTGTGCAGGTCATTTCCTTCCTTATCAAAACCAATAAAATGAGGGAGCAGGTAAAACTGCTCTTTAGCAGCACCTATACCTTTGTAGGTATCCAGGTAAAAATCGTTGCGAATAAAACCGTAAATATCCAGTTTAATGCTATCCCGGGTAAAGGAGCTGGCAAAAATTACGGGCGTAAGTATGCCGAGTAATACAGCTGTCAGGCAAATTTTCAATCTCATAATCGTTCCTCTTGTACGTATGCTAACCTTTCAATTTAAGCGCACAAAAGTAATGAAGCCAATTATAATTTTAATGCAAAATATGTAGTGTTCATGGGCTTTGGGGGTAATTTAGAGGGAGTTTATATTAAGATAACGGATGCGATAAAAGTGTTCCGGAAAGTACCTGTTTTTGGGGGAGGGATTAATTGCAATCATAAATTATGTTTCTAAAAAATACTGTCTTTTTAAGGGTGGAAATTAAACCAAATCACCTGTAAGGCCTCTAAAGGACAAAATCAGTTTAAAAGGACAATTAAAATTTTTATCATGAAAAAGAAATCGAAAATTCAATGGGTTAAAACAGGAGTAATGGTGTTGTTTTTGGCAGTGGGTTCTTTTGCATATGCGCAGCCCGGTGGACAGGGGGGGCGCCCAAATCCGGGTGAACGTTTCGACCACATGCTGAATGTTTTGGTCGACAGTGTGGGAATAAACGAAGCTCAGACGGTTAAAGCCAAAGCGATAAATGAAAAGTATAAAAAGGTATTTGAAGAAGCCAGAACGGAGATGCAGAATGGTGGAGACCGGGAGCAAATGCGGCAAAAATTCCGTTCCACCATGGTGGAGTACGATAAGGAAATTACGGCACTACTGACCGATGAACAAAAAGTAACCTATGAAAAAGTGAAAGCAAATCGTAGGGCAGAAATGCAGAAAAACCGTGGGAACAGACCCCAGCCTGAGGGCGGACAACGGGCTCCGCGAGGCGGAAGATAGGCCATCAAATGTGTAACGTTTTTAAAACCGGCGAAAGCCGGTTTTTTTGTGGCTAAGTGCTTGTATCTAAAATGTATCCATTCACTTTTGTTAGCATCTTATTAAAGTAAGCAATGCTTTTTTTTAACGTGTAAGGGTGGATGCAACAAGGGGGATTCGCCGCATAAAGCAAGGCTAAACAGGTGCAGAATTTCGTAGCGGGACCCATTAAATCCTTTCGTTTTGGTAGTTTATTGGTGCGGCAAAAGTGAATAGGTCTTGCTGAATGAGTAGGCTTTAATTGTAAAGTGAAAATTAATTACAGGAAAAATATTAACAAAAAGAAACATATTTAGAAAAATAGTTGCGTGAAGTGTGAATTTGTTTTAAAAACGAAATGGCTGTTCTTTGCAAAACCCTTAAGCCATAATTCTAAAATCTTCAGGCATGAACCCTCATTATTTTCAACCGGATACGCAGGTGCAACCCACACAATC
>JAUIMD010000428.1 GCA_030433225.1 Bacteroidia bacterium | reverse complement strand
GGTTGGCTGCAGCCTGCAAACAAAATGCATGGATTGTATGTTACATGAATAGTTCGCTATTGGATATGCAACTCCTGAAAACGTGAAAAACAAATCAACATACATCAAGGTCATTCTATTTTTAGGATGACCTTTTTATCTTTTTAAAAACATGGCAACAAGTTTAAAAAATTTATCAGATTACAATATCCAGGATGTGCCGGATGCAACGAATTACAAGGTGGCCATTGTGGTATCAGAGTGGAATGAAGAGGTGACCGGTGCCCTGTGCGACGGAGCCATTGCAACCCTTAAAAAACACGGTGTACGCGAAGATGACATCCTTAAAAAGTATGTTCCGGGAAGTTTTGAACTCACCCATGCATCACGATCGGTAGCAGCATATACCGACGTTGACGGCGTAATTGCCATTGGCTGTGTAATACGCGGAGACACACCGCATTTCGACTACATTTGCGAAGGAGTTACCCAGGGCATTGCACACTTAAATGTAAAGTACCCCATTCCTTTTATTTATGGAGTTTTAACCACCGAAAACCAACAACAGGCACTCGACCGGGCCGGAGGAATTCACGGCAATAAAGGGGACGAAGCCGCCATTACTGCCATTAAAATGATACACCTGAACAAAACCCTTCAGGCATCAAAATAACACCTTAGTTAAAGGCAATAAAAAAACGCGACCCGAAAAACCGGATCGCGTTTTTTTACGTTTTATAATAAGGCTTAATTCAATGGATTAGCCGTAATTTCTGTTTCAAACAATTGCGAAAGGGTAATTACCAAAGGCATGCTTGAATAACCGGATGCCGTGAAAGTAACTTTTTTATCCTTCAACATAGAACTGGTAAACTCATTAATCGCAGCTTCAGAAATATCTGCGTCAGTAAATACAGAAGTGCTCACAATGTCGCTTCCATCAAACATTACAACATCGTTAATTTTTATCACCAGCGAACCAATCACGTTTTGGGCACTCAATCCAACGGGTTTCATGGTATACCCCGTTAATGAAACCTCCTTAAGTTTATCCAGGTAATCCGCTACTTCATCGTTATCATCAGCACGTAAGGTGTACGAACCACCAAGCGGAAACTGAACCTCGTCAGCTCCTACATCTCCTTTAGCGGCAGCAGAACTGGTAATCGGTAAATCTGCAGTAAAGTCGGCATCAATAGTAACGTCGGCCAGGTTTTTTAATTCGTCACAACTAGCAAATACCAGTACAAGTGCGAAAGCATAGTATAAATTTTTCATGGTTTTAAAGATTTTAATTGTTTATATATAAGTTACTAAGTTACTAATAAATAGTCTAATTAAACAAGTCAGGTTTGTGTAAAAAAAAGGGCCTGAACGGCCCCTTTTCAGTGGAAATTACGGGTTTAGTATTCCCACAAATCTTGTTCGTAATTCATAATTTCTTTCTTGATCCGTTCCTGCTCGGCGTGTACTTCTTCCACGCTGTTGCAGTACTCAATTAACGAACGGTTATAAATGTTCGATTCTTTGTAGATATAGCTTGAAAAACGTCTTTTCAAAAACAAATCATCGTACGACATGCGTTGCGAATTATTGAAATCGTTCAGCACTACAGGTTGCTGTGCCAGGTACGGACGAATTTCGTCGTAGTTTACCCAAAACAACGCTGTTTTTTGCTCACGTCCTAACGATGGATCATTGTAATAGCGCTGTGGACATAAGCCCAGTACTTTTACCTTCATGGTGGATTCGTGCTTATCGAAATACCACACTTCTTTCAGGTAAAATTTGTAAATCTGACGGCTTGGAATATCCGTTTCGTTAATGCGTATCCCTACTGAATCGCCATTTTCGTCAATGGCAATATCAAAAATCATATCCAGCATCTCAGGGCCAATAATTTCACCAAAGGGCAATACATTGGATGCAGAGAAATCCTCCCGCGCCTCGTTGTATCGGTAGGCATTAATTTTGCCTTCCTGGATGAGCTTAAACATGTAGGTAAATAAGCTTTGACGGCCATCGGTAGGCATTTGAGGAAAATACATCGGATGATTTACCTTCTCACGCAAATCAATCATTCTCCACAAAGTTTTCGACCACATAATGTTATCAGCCGACGGAACAGGAAAATCAATTACCTCAATGTTTTCCAACGAAGGATTGGAGGCAATGTTTGATTCTTCGGTGCCCTTGTTTGCCTCAAGAGCATCTAGTTGTGCATATGCATTGCTTACAAGTAATGCGGCACAAACAACTGCTAAAATTCGAAATCCTTTTATCATCTGTTGTAGTTTTTTCAAAATTAATAAACCGAAACTTCCATAGCAGGCAAGGTCTTCTCAAGCCCGTCAGGACCCATTACCCGTATACGCGAGATGAAAAAGGTTTTTCCTTCAATCATGCTACGTATTTCTGCCATTTGTTTTCTATCAAAAGCATTTCCATTGGTCTGCATAATTTTGGCATTCCCCAGGGCATCGTACGTTGTAATTTGGAACCCTAATACCTTATAGGCAACTTCAAAATCAGCATCTTCCAGCTCAGCACCTAACTCGGTTACTGCAATCAGGTCTCTCTTTCGTATGCGTCCACCTGTAAAACGGGTATCCACATCAACGTATTTTCCATCGGCATTTTTCGTTTTAACCGGGTAGGATAAGAACGCCGTTGGAGGAGGTAAACTTTTCACACGGAACTGCATTCCGCTACCAATCTGCACTTGTTTGCCTTCTACTTCGGCCACAACGGTAATGGTTGCCAGACCTAATTTGGCCGGTTTTGCAATCCATCCACCGGCTGTCGGCGTTAGGCTTCCATTATCAATTCTTGCTTTTACGCTATTGGCAGAAACCCCGGGAACCGAGATGCTAACCGGGTTGTCAACACCGGCATACAGCACGTTCATTTTAGTGGCAGATACTACAGCAATAGGCTCAGCAACTTCGTATGAGATAGGGCCGAACGGATATACAATTACGTTTCCTTCGCCGTCCTCTAATCTAACTTCACCTTCAATATCATTTTCACCAATTGAA
>JAUIMD010000427.1 GCA_030433225.1 Bacteroidia bacterium | reverse complement strand
TACGGGAATTTTTTCAACGATGTGCTTTAAAACTTCGCGGGAAGTCTGGCCTTCCATCTCTTTTTCGGGAGTGAGCATAATGCGGTGGTTCAATACCGGGTATACCATTTCCTTCACGTCTTCAGGTATTACAAAATCTCTTCCGTGAATAGCAGCCAGGGTTTTGGTACTTTTCAGCAGGTTAATGCTGGCACGTGGCGAAGCACCTATATAAATGGATGGATGCGTACGTGTGGCACCAACCAGTTCGGCAATGTAGCGCACCACATTTTCGTTGACCACCACCGATGAAATGGCGCTTTTAACAGCAGATAGTTTCTCCTTGGTGAGTACCGCATTTATATTTTTAGCATCTAGTTTATGGTTGTGGGTTTGGTGGCGGTTAATGATCTCAATTTCATTCTCCACATCCGGGTAATCGATGACCAGCTTAAATAAAAAGCGGTCTTGTTGGGCTTCGGGCAAGCGGTAGGTTCCCTCATGATCCACCGGGTTTTGGGTTCCAATCACCAAAAACGGAAACTCCATTTCGTGCGTAACTCCATCAATGGTTACTTGTTGCTCCTCCATACATTCAAACAACGCCGCCTGGGTTTTGGCCGGCGACCGGTTTATCTCGTCAATGAGTATTATGTTGGAAAATATAGGGCCTTTGCTAAATTCAAAATTTCCTGATTTCACATTGTAAATGGTGGTACCCACCACATCGCTTGGCATAAGGTCGGGCGTGAACTGTATGCGCGAAAAATCGGCCTGGGTAGCTTGTGCCACACACTTGGCTGCCAGCGTTTTTGCCACACCGGGTAAGCCCTCCAGCAGAATGTGTCCTTCACAAAAAATGGCCACAATCATTTGTTCTATCAGTTTGTCCTGTCCTACAATTATGCCGCGAATTTCATCCTGTATGGCCTGAAACGTCTGCTGCACTTCCGACAGGTCTATGCGGGGTTTAAAAATTTGATTCTCATCCATTGTATCTTGTTTTTTTATAGAAACTTTCAATCTGTTGGTTTTGCTCTATGAGGCGTTCGTCTGTCACATCCGGTACACCGGTAATAATTTTAAAGTTGGTTACCAGTTTTTTAATTTCCTTCAGCTCTACCCCTGATTGTTTGTGCAACAATGCACAAAACGTATCGTCAAGCTGCGTGTGGTAAATGTGGAAATGCTTGCGCACATGCTGCATAAAAAAGCTGATTTGCTTCATCCCAATGTCCTTATTGTTGTTTTCGTTGTAATACAGCTGGCCAATGGTGCGTACAAAATTCAGGGTATCGTTGGATTTGCTTACCGCAGGCGGAATGATGCGTTGCTTTCTTTTCAGGGCAAATGCCATGAAAACAAGCAGTGCCAGCATTGAAATGTACAGGGCCTGCCGCAAGCCGGGCGTAGCCACCACCACCGACAAATGCGATTTTTGAATGGCCTGATTCCGGTTTTTGTAATGTTCGTCCCACACCAGGTTTTGGTCGGGCAAATAACTTAGCACAGCGCTGATATAGCGGTGGTTGTCATTTTTCAGCATGTGGTAGTTGGTAAAAACCAAAGGGTTGCAATGGAGGTAAAACTCCCCTTCACCAAACGGTACTTTTACAAAGTTGGATAGCGAATCTGCTACATATCCCAGAGGGGTAACCGTGGAGTCGTTTTTTGATTCAAATGAAGTAAGCAGCATCCTTGCGCGCGTATAGAAAGTATAGGCATCTTTCTGATGGGGCAGGGACATCAGCAGGCTGTCTCCCAGCTTAACAGAAAACGTCTGTATGATGTCCAAACCCAGCGTGTCCAACAGTTGCTGATGCACCTGATTGCTGATAAGCATGGCACGGTTGCCCTGTTCCACAAAGTTGAGCAAGGCTTCCAGGTCTTGCTCTTCCGGGAAAAACCGGTTGTTCAGAATTAGGTAGTTGGGCGCTAAAGGGTTGGTTTTAATGCCTTCCTGTAGGGAGCCATCCACAGTCACAATTTCCTGGCTAAAAAGGGATGGCAGTTCAGTGAACAGAATATTGTTGCCGTAGGGGATTTTATCGTATTGCGAGTACGATTCAAACCAGTTGATGGGTTTGGGGCTATAGACTTCCATCAGCATGAGGGCAAGCACAATAAATGCCGCTATAATGTAATATTTATGCTTTTTCCACATCAGTCAACCGAGGTATTAAAGGTGGAAAACTGTTGCTGAATTTCAGCGAATTCCGCCTCTTCTATGGTGTAGTCGCCAAACCACCCGAAGTTGTAATAGCTCACCAGGCTGCCAAACGGCAGGCGCAAATCAGAATGGCCGAGCTCCCTGAGGTAATCGTAATTGGTTTTGTCTTTTTCCCAAACAATGCACTTCCGTTGGTGTAAATGCTGGATGGTTTGTAAAAACAATAAGCGTATGGCCACATTAAATTGGCGGGCATTGATGCTGTCCTCAATAAGGCTGTTCCAGTCGGTTTCAAAGTTTTCTTCCAGTTGCTGGTAGTTGAGTGCCACCGAAGTGTCGGGTCGCTGAACGACACTTATGTTGGCCTTGAACAAGGTGAAAACGATCATAAAAATGGCAAACAAGCCCAAAAGCCACAGCACTACTTTTACAATAATTCGGAGTACGGAAGCAACTCCATCGGGGGTTACGCCATCAAAATATGTTTTTAGCTTATCGGTTAGCCAAGCCAGCAGGCGGTTTGTTTCGTGCGTAGGGGACGAGTCGTAATGCAGATAATCGCTGTTTTCTTTGTAAGTATCGATGTGTTCCTGGTTAAAGGAGCGCACATGTGGTTCATCTTCGTGTGTGGATTGCGCCACCAATCCATCCCACAAAAACACACCCGTAATCATGCAAAAAAGCAGCAAAGTCTTACGCATCCCCATTTTTTAATTGCCAACACTGTCAATTACACTTCGCTCGCCAATTCCTTCCTGCCGTTCCACCAGGTTGTAATAGTTGGCGGCCTGCACAGTGGCAGTAATTACCATATTAATGAAATACACCACCAAATACACCGGAACCAGCCAGGCCATCTTACTCATGCTT
>JAUIMD010000426.1 GCA_030433225.1 Bacteroidia bacterium | reverse complement strand
CGGTGCATTGCTGGCGGGGTGGAATGCGTAGCGCTGCATTTGCCCGCCATTTATCAGAAAACGGCTTTACGGATGTTTCCACCATCACGGGCGGTTACAAGGCATTTCGGAACCATGCCCTCCGTTTTTTCAGCCAACCTTTTCGGCTGCATACCATCGGCGGATTTACGGGCAGCGGGAAAACAGAAATTTTGAAGTGCCTGCAAAAAAAAGGGGTGCAGGCCATTGACCTGGAAGACCTGGCCAACCACCGGGGATCGGCATTTGGCGCCATTGATTTACCCCCACAACCCACCGTTGAGCAATTTGAAAACAACCTTTTTCACGCCCTCAACCAGTTTGATACCGGCCAGCCCGTGTGGGTAGAAGACGAAAGCAACTACCTGGGATCCGTTTTTATCCCGATGCCCTTTTTCCGGCAAATGAAGGCGCAACAGCTGTATTTTATCAACATACCAAAACCGGTTCGTGCCCGGCACCTGGTAGATACGTATTCGCACCTAAACCCCGAGGCCCTTTCGGAAGCCATCCAAAAAATAAGCAAACGCCTGGGCTACGACAAGGCCAAACAAGCCCAGCACTATTTGCTGGAAAAGGACTACCTGAATGTGGTGAACACCTGCCTTACCTATTACGATAAATTGTACAACAAAGGTTTAAGCATGCGCAACCCACGGCATGTAGTGGAAATTAACCTTTCCACTACCCACCATTGCAACAACGCAGCCTTGCTACAAAAATTAATTGATTCCAGCGTATGAATACTCCCGTAAAACTTACCCAATACAGTCATGGTGCCGGATGCGGCTGCAAAATTTCTCCCAAAGTGCTGAGCCATATTTTGCAAACCCACCTGCCACAGGCAAACGACCCAAAACTTTTGGTAGGAAACGATACCCGCGACGATGCTGCCGTATACGATATGGGCAACAACACCGCCATTATCAGCACTACCGATTTTTTTCTTCCCATTGTGGATGATCCGTTTACTTTTGGAAAAATAGCGGCAACCAATGCCATTAGCGATGTGTATGCCATGGGCGGAACCCCGCTTTTAGCCATTGCTATTTTGGGGTGGCCTGTAAACAAAATTCCTGCTGAAGTGGCAGGAAAAGTGATGGAAGGAGGACGTGCTGCCTGTGCCGATGCCGGAATTTTACTGGCAGGCGGCCATAGCATTGATAACCCCGAACCCCTTTTTGGCCTGGCTGTAACCGGGCAGGTAAGTCTGCAAAACTTAAAACGCAACGATACAGCACGGCCAAATTCTACCTTATACCTTACCAAACCATTGGGCATCGGCATTTTATCCACCGCCCAAAAAAAAGGCATTTTAAAGGATGAGCACCAACACATTGGGCCTGAATCAATGATGAAACTGAATAAGATAGGAGCCGAGTTAGCGCAACTGCCCGGCGTATCTTCTATGACCGACGTTACCGGGTTTGGCCTGTTGGGCCATT
Source organism: Bacteroidia bacterium (assembly GCA_030433225.1). Lineage (GTDB taxonomy): Bacteria > Bacteroidota > Bacteroidia > Bacteroidales > UBA5342 > JAUIMD01. Next base: position 1,563 of record JAUIMD010000426.1, on the reverse strand, counting down.
TATTGGAGATGTGCGAGGGAAGCGGCGTTTCGGCCGAAATACACTTTGATGCCATCCCCGTTTTTCCCGAGACCATGCTTTACCTGAAACAAGGAGCAATTCCTGGAGGAACCCTGCGCAACTGGGACAGCTATGGCGACACCATCGGCTCCATTTCCAACCTGCACCAACACCTGTTGTGCGATCCGCAAACCAGCGGTGGCTTATTAATTGCTGTGGATGCGGGCCACGAAACCACGGTTGAACAGCTTTTAAAAACCAACGGACTTTACCACCGCCCCATAGGAAAACTGATACCGCGGGCGGCTAGTCCCATTACCATCCGTTAATCCAATTTTATGAATTACTACGTTTTAGCCCTGGATGCCTTTCTCGTTTTTTTACTGAACATTCCATTTGGATACTGGCGTGCAAATACCCGAAAATTTTCGGTGCCCTGGTTTCTGGCCATTCACCTGCCCATTCCGTTGGTGGTGCTTATTCGTATACAATCCCACCTGGGGTTTGCGTGGTATACCTACCCCATTATGGTAGGGGCTTTTTTCCTGGGTCAGCGGGTTGGCTATCACATTCGCAAACGAAAAGCGGCAAAAAAGAAGGCCTCCATAACCGAATAACGCCAACCACCACACCGGTAAAAATAGGAACACCCAATTCTCCCACCCGATTCCTTTAAAATGTTAAGGCGTTTTGAATCTGGTTTTCAATACCGTATCTTCGCAGCCTTTATTAATTATTCAAATTTATATGATGGAAAAAATAAGCTATGCTTTAGGCTTAAATGTTGCTGCTAACCTGGTACAGTCTGGTATTAAGGATCTGAATATTGAAAACTTTTCGCGCGGACTAAAAAACATGCTGGAAGGACAGGATCTGGAAATGTCAAACGAGGAAGCTTCTGCCTTGCTGCAGTCGTATTTTCAGGAGTTGCAGGCCAAACAACACGAAGGCGCCATTCAGGAAGGTCAGGAATTTTTAGCCCAAAATGCTAAAAAAGATGGAGTTGTAGAGCTTCCAAGCGGCTTACAATATACGGTATTGAAAGAGGGCAACGGCCCGGTACCTAAGGAGAGCGACAGCGTAAAATGTCATTACCACGGCACGTTAATTAACGGTCAGGTGTTCGATAGTTCGGTAGAGCGCAACGACCCTGCAGTTTTTCCGGTAAACGGTGTAATTAAAGGATGGGTAGAGGCACTGCAATTAATGCCCGTAGGTTCAAAATGGAAATTGTTTGTTCCTTCGAACCTGGCGTATGGAGCGCAGGGAGCAGGTCAGGCTATTGGGCCGCACACCACCCTGATTTTTGAGGTGGAATTGCTGGGCATCCAATAAAACCATAAAACAGCTACGAAAAAGGTGCCTCCGAAGGCGCCTTTTTTTGTGGCCGGCTATCCGCTTGCTGCACCAAATAGTGTACTTTTACATGCTTTTTAAAAGCAATCACTCATATTATTCAATAAACAAAACCATGTCAGATAACAAAATTATATTTTCGATGGAAGGCGTTTCCAAATCGTTTCCATCAGGAAAACAAGTTCTTAAAAACATTTGGCTTTCCTT
>JAUIMD010000425.1 GCA_030433225.1 Bacteroidia bacterium | reverse complement strand
AGATGAATTCATCAAATCCCAGCGAATCGAAATGGTAAGAATATTTGTTGATAAACTTCCTGCAAAATATCGTAAGCTGGTTCAGCTCCGTTATTTTGATGAATTATCGTACGAAGAAATTGCTGCCCGGTTGCAGGTACCCATGGGGACCGTAAAAAACCAACTGTACCGGGCCAAGGAACAATTGGCAAAACTCTACGAAAAAACAAAAACCTTCCATTAACATACATCCTTATGAAGCACCCTGCCCTAAAAATGGTTGATTTGCAACGGCAATATGCAGCGCTGAAAACCGAAATGGATGCCGCTCTGCAGGAGGTATTAAACGCTTCGGTTTACCTTAAGGGCGCGGTGGGCAGACAATTTGAACAGGAACTCTCCCAATACCTGGGGGTGCAGCATGTAATCGCCTGCGCCAATGGCACTGATGCACTTACGCTGGCATTAATGGCATTGGACCTTCGCCCCGGCGCTGAAGTAATTGTACCCGACTTTACCTTTATTGCCTCTGCCGAATCCATCGCATTTTTAGGCCTGAAACCCGTTTTTGCCCCCTGCAATCCCCGTACTTTTTTAATGGAACCCGAAGCGGTGAAAAAGCTGCTGACACCGGCAACCAAAGCCATTGTTCCGGTGCATTTGTTCGGGCAGTGTGCAAACATGGAAGGCATGATGAAACTGGCGAAAGAACATCATCTCTACGTCATTGAAGACAATGCCCAATCGTTGGGAAGCGACTACCATTTTTCGGATGGAAAAACCGCCAAAGCCGGTACAATGGGGCATATAGGTACAACCTCCTTTTTCCCATCAAAAAACCTGGGATGCTACGGGGATGGAGGCGCAGTTTTCAGTAACGATGAAAAGCTGGCACAACGCATACGTTCGCTGGCCAACCATGGCATGAGCGCTCCCTACACACACGACAGCATTGGTATGAACAGCCGCCTGGATGAACTTCAGGCTGCCGTTTTACGCGTTAAACTGCCCCACTTGCAACAGTTCAACCAGGCACGCCAAACCGTGGCAACGTTGTATGATGAAGCTTTGCAGCACATCAACGCACTTACGCTTCCCGGGCGCGTACCTGATTCCACGCATGTTTTCCACCAATACACCCTTAGGCTGGAAAAGCGCGAAGATTTAAGGGCATACCTCAATGAGCGAGGGATACCTGCCATGATCTATTATCCCATCCCGCTACATGCCCAAAAAGCATTTGAAAAGCTGGAATGCAACCGGGTAATAGAAACGCACGAAATTTGTAATTCGGTGCTTTCATTGCCCATGCACCCAAACCTCACAACAGAAGAGATACATTACATCACATCCACCATTAACGATTTTTTTGCCCTATGAACCCCAAAAAAATAGTGGTACTGACAGGAGCCGGCATGAGTGCCGAAAGTGGATTAAAAACCTTTAGAGATGCGGATGGTTTGTGGGAAGAATATGACGTAATGGAAGTGTGCAGCACCGAAGGATGGGCGCGAAATCCCAAATTGGTATTGGAGTTTTATAACGCCAGAAGAAAGCAATTGCTGGTGGCTAAACCCAATGCTGCGCACTTTGGTTTGCACCAATTGGAGCAACATTACAACGTACACATTATCACGCAAAATGTAGATAATTTGCACGAACAGGCCGGCAGCAGGCAAGTTTTGCACCTGCACGGCGAATTGATGAAAGTACGCTCCACCCGAAATCCGGCACTCATTTACGAGGTATCGCCCGATCAGTGGGAAATTAACCCCGGCGATTGCGGGGAGGATGGAGCTCAGTTACGCCCCCATATCGTATTTTTTGGGGAGGCAGTACCGGCTATCGACCAGGCCATTCCTATTTGTCAGGATGCCGATATTTTGGTGATTATAGGAACTTCGATGAATGTGTATCCTGCAGCCGGACTGATTCATTACATTAAAAATGACATTCCAATATATTTGATTGACCCACAACCGGCTACCATACCCGTTTCTAATCCTTTGCATGTGATTAATTCCACGGCAGTAAAGGGTGTGGCCCAACTCCTTAAAACATTAATGCCATGAGATTTTCCCATTTTTTTACGCTATTGCTTTTAATGGTTGTGTGTTCTATAACCCTTGCACAGGAATTTAAAGGGGGTATTACCGGTGGTATAAATGTGAGTCAGATTGATGGCGACTACCTGGCCGGTTATAACAAACTGGGCTATATGGGTGGAGCCTTTGTAGCCTACGACATTACCGACCGGTTTACCGGCCAACTGGAGCTGCGCTACAACCAAAAAGGGAAGGTAAAAGGCGCTAACCCCATTGAGGGGGAAACGGATTATTTTAAGGTGGTACTGCACTATGCCCAACTGCCAATAATTGTACAATACAAACTAGTCTCCAAATTTTATGTGGAAGTGGGCATGGGCGTAGGTTACCTCGTTTCTTCTAAATTTTATGACGGATACGGGGAACTGGATAAGGAGTACCTGGGATACGACTTTAACGATTTTGAGCTTTCCAGCCTCATTGGCTTTTCGTATGCTTTTACCGATCAGCTTTCGGGAACCGTACGGTGGTCGATGTCGTTTTTACCGGTCGCCAACGTATTGAGAAACGATATTGAAACCGCCCCGGGAGCAAGCCCCTGGGAGCAAGCCGGAGCGCAGTTTAACCGCACCATTGAATTTACGGTGGGGTACCGGTTTAAACAATAAGCTAAATTCCCAAAACAAAAAGGGTCACTCTATAAGAGCAACCCTTTTCAATATGATGGAATGCGAAAGCTTATCCCAGCAACGCATTTACTTTACGTACACCTTCTGCACTTTCGGCCACTTTGGCTTTTTCAGCATCTGTTAAGCTGATATCCACAATTTTTTCAATACCGTTTTTACCAATAATACAAGGTACTCCTAAAGAGATATCGCTCAATCCGTACTCACCATCCAACAATGCTGAACATGGGAACATTTTTTTAGAATCCAGCGCAATGGCTTTTACCATTTCAGAAACTGCTGCTCCGGGAGCGTACCAGAAATGGTAAAAGCCATTGCAC
>JAUIMD010000424.1 GCA_030433225.1 Bacteroidia bacterium | reverse complement strand
TTCTATGTCGACAATGGTGTGTTGTTTTTTTACTTCCAGGGATATTAATGAACGGAATGGGTTGTGATTTGGGGCGGTTTACATCCGTAGAACGGTAAAGAATATATTTTATGCTGTTCCACCAAACTGTTCAAGGAATCCGTGACACTTTAGGAAGCAAATTCCAGCCAATATTTACGAAAAACAAAAGCCTCCAAATCATTGATTTGGAGGCTTTATTTGGTTGTCTCACAAGGACTCGAACCTTGACAGGCAGTACCAAAAACTGCAGTGCTACCATTACACCATGAGACAATCCCTATTGGCTTTTTAAAAGCGATGCAAAGATAGAATTCATTTCAAAAGTCGCAAAACAATTTTCAAAAAAAAGACACCTTTTTGCTAAAATTCTGAAATGTCGTCGAGGTTGTACGGCGTAAGCTGGTACACGTAATAATTTAACCAATTACTAAATAGTAAATTAGCGCTACCTCGCCAGCGTACAAACGGTTTTTGACTGGGATCGTCATTTTTATAATAATTGGCCGGAATTTGAATGTCGTGCCCTTTTTTCAGGTCGCGGCGGTATTCCTGGTCCAATGTCATCGACGAATATTCCGAATGTCCCGTAATAAAAAACTGTCGGCCACTACCGGCCATCAGCATGTTTATGCCGGCAACATCCGAGCGCGAAAGCACCTCCAGCTGGGGCACTTTGGACACGTCTTCTTCCCTTATTTCGGTATGGCGGGAATGGGGTGCAAAATACGTATCGTCAAACCCGCGAAAAATAGGTAAGTGCGGATCTGTAATTTCATGCTCAAAAATGCCAAACATTTTGTTGCTGAGGGGATATTTGGGAACGCCGTAAAAGTGGTTCAGCGCACCCTGTGCCGCCCAGCAAATAAACATGGACGAAGTAACGTTGCGTTTCGACCAGTCGAAAATTTCCTTCATCTCTTCCCAGTAGGTTACCTCGGTAAAATCGAGCAGTTCTACCGGTGCACCGGTAACAATCATTCCATCAAATTTTTGGTGTTTAATGGCATCAAAATTCTGATAAAAGGTTTGCATGTGTTCTACCGGCGTATTGCGCGATGTATGCGTTTTTATCTTTAAAAACTCAATTTCCACCTGCAAAGGGGTGTTGGATAAAAGGCGAATCAGATCCGTTTCGGTCGTTATTTTTAAAGGCATGAGGTTTAAAATCACCAGGCGCAGTGGGCGAATGTCTTGCTGGTTGGCACGACTTTTATCCATTACGAAGATGTTCTCCTCTTTTAATATTTCAACTGCCGGAAGCTGGTCGGGGATGTTTACGGGCATGGTTTCTGCAATTTAATGTGCAAAGCTAAAAAATATAACAGATGACAAGCCCCTCTTGTTGTGAATTCTTCCACGGTACAAAAGGGGCTTGGTATAAGGGGGCAATTTGCCGGTGTCGGGATTTATCCCAGTTTGGCAAATGCGTTGCTGAGGTCGGCCTTAATGTCTTCCAGGTGCTCAATACCTACCGAAAGACGCAATTGGTTGGGCAATACACCGGCCGCAGCCTGTGCTTCTTCGCTCAGTTGCTGGTGTGTGGTGGATGCCGGGTGAATAATCAGTGTTTTGGCATCGCCTACGTTGGCCAGGTGGCTGATCAGCTCCAGGTCATCTACAAACTTACTGGCGGCTTCTTTGCCCTTTTTCAGTTTAAAGGTAAGTACACCTCCAAAGCCGTTGCTCAGGTATTTTTTGGCCAGCTCGTGGTAGGGGCTGCTTTTTAAGCCCGGGTAATTTACAGACTCTACCTCGGGGTGTGCCTCCAGCCATTGGGCAATGGCCAGCGCATTTTCGCAGGTGCGTTCCATGCGTAACGAAAGGGTTTCCAGCCCCTGTAGCAATAGGAATGAGTTAAACGGACTTTGACTTGTACCAAAGTCGCGCAGCCCTTCCACCCGTAAACGAATGGCGAAAGCGATGTTGCCGAATGGGCCATCGGTTCCAAAAATGTCCCAGAATTTCAGGCCGTGGTACCCTTCTGAAGGTTCGGAAAATTGAGGGAATTTGCCGTTGCCCCAATTGTAGTTTCCGCCATCTACCACTACACCGCCAATGGATGTGCCGTGGCCACCAATCCATTTTGTGGCAGATTCCACCACAATGTTGGCCCCGTGCTCAATGGGACGAAACAGGTATCCTCCACCTGAAAATGTATTATCCACCACCAGTGGAATGTCGTATTTTTTAGCCAATGCCCCAATTTTGTCCCAATCCGGAATGTTGAAATGGGGGTTTCCAAGGTTTTCCACATAAATGGCTTTGGTGTTGGCGTCAATCAATTTTTCGATGTCTTCGGCTTTGTCGGTTTTGGCAAATCGCGCCTCTACGCCCAAACGTTTAAACGACACTTTGAATTGGTTGTATGTGCCTCCATATAAGTAGGGAGAAGTGACAAAGTTATCGCCTTGTTGCAGAATATTGTTAAGGGCCAAAAACTGCGCTGCATGCCCCGAAGCGGTTGCTACGGCTGCAACACCGCCTTCCAATGCGGCCATCCTTTTTTCAAAAACATCGGTGGTGGGATTCATGATACGGGTGTAAATGTTCCCGAATTCCTGCAGGCCAAAAAGTTTGGCGGCATGCTCAGAGTTGTTAAACGTGTACGATGTAGTTTGATAAATGGGTACTGCCCGTGAATTGGTTACGGCATCGGGCTCATGGCCGGCGTGCAATTGCAGCGTTTCAAATTTAAAGCTCATTTCTAATGTATTTAATTTAAGTGAAATAAAAATCGAATTGGGTATGGAGTCGCTAAAAAATACAACTCCGGAATAGGGTAGGGTATAGCGCAGCGACTAGCGCATTCGCTTCATGGCGAACAAAAAGCAACACGATTGTGCGGGAGCAGTATATGTGTTTTTGTTTTTCATTACTTACAAAGAAAAGCAAACCTTTTGATTAAATCCAAGCAGCTGGCCATTAAAATTGAAGGGGTGGCATTTGGGCGGGCTGAAAGCATTTTATTGGAAAGAGGCATTGTCCTGAAATAAAAAGACTTGGACAAAAGATAG
>JAUIMD010000423.1 GCA_030433225.1 Bacteroidia bacterium | reverse complement strand
CGTGCAAAGCCATGTGTTTTCATATGGACATCGAAATCCGCAAGGGTTGGTGATGAGCAAAGGCGGCAAGCTGTACTCCGATGAGCACGGTCCCAGTTCGGATGATGAAGCCAACTTGATTGTCGCCGGTAAAAACTATGGATGGCCTTTTGTAGCAGGTATCAAAGACAACCTGTCGTACGATAATAACGATTGCCTATCCGAAGAAACATCTTTTGACGATCCCAATTACCAGGATCCTTTGATGTCATTATTTACACCCGATTACGACATAGGTAAACCCTGTAGCGATAACTGGATGTGCCGGCCCAACATTGCTCCTTCAAGCATTGATGTTTATGAGGGAACGGCCATACCCGGCTGGGAAAATTCACTGTTGCTAACCAGCCTAAAACGCGGCCGTGTGTATCGCCTTAAATTGAACGAAACCGGTGATGAGGTGGTTGGAGACGTGAGCGAACATTTTTACACCCAAAACCGCTACCGCGATATTGCGATTAGTCCCGATGGAAAATCCATTTTCATCATTACGGATGAGTCGGGCAATACCTCTGATTCGTCCGGTTTTATACGTGCCAATGGAATTGTAAACCCGGGGGTTATTTTGAAATTTACCTACGAAGGGGCTACTGCCGTGGGCAAAATCCAACAAAAATCGCCGGTACAGGTTTATCCTAATCCGGTAGCTGATTTCGTAACGCTTCACTTGCAAAACGATGACGCCAATGCGTTTACGGTACGCATCGTAAATACCAAAGGGCAGGAGGTAGTTGGCCGTTTGCCGTTACAAACCGGCGATAATACATTGAATCTGGAACATCTGCCTACAGGCGTTTATATGGTTGTGGTACAGGATTCCCACAACTCATGGCACCAGCGTATTGTCCGGTACTAAAAAAATAAATTGCGTATTCCAAATCCACCTCATTGTTTTGGGGTGGATTTTTTTTGAATAAACCCCGCCGGCCAGGGTAGTCCCAATCATATTTTTGCACTAAATTTAGGCACCTATATCCTGCATTTGAACCGACCTGCCTCCAAAACAACCCAAACAATGAAGTCGCATTTTATAGCCTGGTGGAACGTCGAAAACCTATTCGACGTAAAGGACGCTCCACCCAACAGAAGACCTGAGAAGTTAAAACGTAAAATAAAAGCAGACCTTTGGAATTGGACAGCCGATGTTTTAGCACAGAAATTGACCAATTTAAGCCGCATAATTGTGCAAATGAATGCCGGGGCCGGACCAGATATTCTGGGAGTGTGCGAAGTTGAAAATCGGCACGTAATGCTGCAATTAACAGAAAAGCTTCAGATCCCGGGAAGAAACTACGGCATCATAAATAGCGATTCGTCCGACAACCGGGGCATTGATGTAGGATTTATTTACGATCAAAACCGCTACCAGTTTAATCCCAACGAATGGTTTCAACATGCCATTATTAAACGCTATGCCACGCGCGAAATTGTACAGGCAACCCTGCGCACCACACAGGGAAACGAACTGATTTTAATAGGCAACCACTGGCCCTCACGCTCTGCCGGTCAGTATGCCTCAGAACCGTTTCGCATCATTGCCGCAGAAACCCTAAGCTATTTTGTGCAACGTATTCAGGAAGAAAAGGGGAATGACGCAGCAATTGTTGTTATGGGCGATTTTAACGATGAACCGTTTAACCGCTCGGTAACAGATTATGCCTTAAGCGTTCGCAGCCGCAGCAAGGTGGTATATGGCCAAAATCCATACCTCTATAACCTGATGTGGCCATTGATGGGCAAACGTATAGCGAGTTATGTATTTGCGGGTCGTCCCCTGATGATTGACCAGTTCCTCGTTTCAAAAGGCATTGCCAAAAAGTCGGGCTTGTTTCGCTTACGTGAGGATGCAGCTACACTAGTTCAGTTTGATGGAATGGTGCAGGGCAGGTACGATACCCCCGTACGCTTTGGACAAACACAACCTGATTTTTCCGGATATAGCGATCATTTGCCCATTGCCTTTGTTTTGGAGGAAAAATAGAGCAACATCCCCCCGTAATTATCAGGCATGAATAGGAGGAGAGTCCACCCCATGTAAGCGGATGTGTAAAATCAATTTGAAAGATTTGGTTCATTGTTTGGAGCATAAATGTAATGGTTTTGGGCTAAAAACATGAAATATGTCAGTTTTATGAACCGCATTGCTGAATCATTGTTTTTTAGGGATGTATGGCAATTTTTCGGTGCAGACCATGCGGATCAGATCATTTTTGACTGCCCTGGAATGCCCCGGAAAAAACAGACGAAGTAACTTACTAACCAACATAATTATGCGTAACATTTTATTGACGACGGGAACCGTATTGCTGGGTGTACTGGTAGGGTGCAGCGGTACAAAGGGCGAGGCAGAAACGTATTCCCCTGAAGAAATTGCAGCGGCTTCGGCCCGGGCCAATGCTTATTTTGATGCCTGTTTTGATGCAGGGGTGGACCGTTCTCCGATGACACAGACCTATCTGGCCATAAAAACCGATTACGGAAAGTGGGATGATTTGAGTCCTGAAAGTGAAGACCGGGAACTGGCCATTGCCAAAAAAGAATTGCAATATGCCCTTGACTCCATACAACCTGAGGCCCTGGATGCACAGGCGAGAATCAGTTACAAACTGTTTGTAGAAGATCGGCAACACCAGATTGCTGATGATAAATGGCGTGATTATACATACCCGGTTAATCAAATGTTTGGCTGGCATTCCCAAATCCCGTCCTTTTTAATAAACATGCACCAGGTGAGCGACTCCAGCGATGCGGCTGCATACATTTCCCGGTTACAGGGGGTGGAAGCATTAATGGCACAACTTATCAAAAACCTGAAACGATCTGAAGACGCCGGAATTACACCGCCTAAATTTGTTTATCCACGGGTAATCAGCGATTCCAGAAACATCCTAACGGGTGCTCCGTTTACCAAAGGAGAAGCTTCGGCAATTTACGCTGATTTTAAAGGGAAGGTAGAAAAACTTGCCCTCAGCGCATCCACCCAAAAGGCCTTACTTG
>JAUIMD010000422.1 GCA_030433225.1 Bacteroidia bacterium | reverse complement strand
CCCTAACTGCAACACCTGCCCCCAGCGCGAATGCAAATCGCGCACGCTTCGTTGGCGCATACGGAACATACTAAGCGTTGGCTGTACATTTACCTGTTTAAGCACAAGGGAAGACACTGACCCCGTGTAGGAATCATCCAACAAGGTATAGGTTAGCGGGGCATATTGCAGTCCAATTGCCGGGGTAATCCCAAAAACATAAACCCCCTGGTAATACGTTAGCGGAACAGATACATTACCGGTAAACGCCCACTGAAAACGTTTGTATGGCCCATAATCCGTCATAATGCTATCGTTACCAAATTTTACGGATACGTCCAGTTTGGGGTACCACCCCTCATATGCGTAATTCACATAGTATCGTTCCAGGGCATTTTCGGGAATAAAATCGGCTCCTACCGAAAGAAACGAAGTACTGAGCATGTTTTGCGAAAGAAGGTAGGCGCCTGCATACATACGCGAATCCACCGGATCTACGGCAATGGGAAATCCCCAACTGTGAAATTTAAACAAATGCAGTGCCTTGCTGTATGGCTTTGAGGCATAGGTTTCGCCCGGGTTCTCCGTAAAGGCCACCGCACCGCCCTCCAACCCGGCCAGCCCTTCGGCCAGCGGAAAGCGATTCGTCTGGTTTTTTTGAACCGGTAAAAACGGGAGGTCAGCAGTAGTTAGTACCACTGGCCGGTATCCATTCGCCGTGTAATTGGCAAAAGCGAGGGTGGAATCGGGACCACAGGCAGCAAAGTTACCTCCAAACCTGGCCGCACTCATGCGGCTCAATTGCCGGGTAGCATCGTCATAAAAATAAATGTTGTTTTCGCCCGTCCATGCCCCGGTAAAATAGATGCCATTGTCGGCACAGGAGGGGTACCCGATTTCCACGAAAGAAGGTGGCAACAGTTCCTCTTCCCGGCTTTCATCCAGCCAATAACGATACAAGCCTTTACCCTTTTCGGTTTGCTTAATATATACCAGCGCCTTTCCATCCACCGAAAAGCAAGGATGCAGTAGGTAGGCATTTTCAGGGTTGGGCAATGCCCTTACCTGCTCGCCGCTACGTACATGAAACAGTTTGAGGGTATACTGGTTTTTATCATCTGCCTCCACTGCCGCAAAAAGTTCGGCATCATTGCGAGGCGACAAAACCGGTGCAGCCAGCCGCTGCTTACGGGTAACGCGTTTTTTTTCACCGGTTTGAAGGTTATACATGTACACATCTGACCACGCCCGGTTCTCCCAGCGTGCATCGTACCGCAGTTCGGTCCAAATAACCCGGTCTCCCTGCGCCGAATAGGTGCGGTCCCCATATCCACCCGGGGTAACAACGGTTTGCCAACTGCCATTGGGCAACAACTCTACAATTTCTGCCACCTGATCAAACGAACGGTGCCACGCCAGCAGCCTTCCGTTGGCATACTGAAGGCGCGAAAAATCATGAAAATTGGGTTCGTCGGCAACTATGGAGCGGTATTCCGAAATTGTTTTAACCTGTTCCTCTTTTTGCCAGGTTTCGTTCAGGTAATTAAAAGCATAGCTGTAATAGCGCTGTTTGCGTTTTCCATCGCGCAGTCCGGCTACATTATTGCCAAACGGCCAAATCCAAATCTGACCAATGTTCTCCATTTTTTGTTCAAAAATGGAAGGGTCGCGTTGTAAGCGGTTCACTGCTACGGTATAATATCCGGCTTCGTAATGGTTGGGCACATAGGTTTTGTAGGAACCCAGCAACGCCCTGTCGTATTTTTGTACGCCTTTTTCCAGGGTTAGCGCTTTAAATCCCTGCAAAAATTCGGGCTGCCTTCCTCTGCCCCCCAACGACAAAGCCGTTTCGGTTGCAACGGCATCCCCCTCTAAAAACCAGATGGGTACATACAGGCCTAAAGGAAATACAGTGGCTTGTTCCCCATACAAAATGGACAGAATTTCGGTAAATCCCTGATGAAGCTTCTCAATTTGTACCACGTGGCGGTATTCATGAATCGCCAGACTTTTCAGCCACTCCTGCCCATCAATTTCCTGGTGAGGCGAGTTATACAGTTCAATCCTGCGCGGTGCCCACACCACCATTCCGTTTGAATAAGCCGTTTTACTGTGCATTATTACCGAAATTTTGCGGGGATTACTGTTCATCGACGAATCTACTTTCAGGCAGGCTTCTTCCAGCCAAAACATTAGCATTTGTGCTTGTTTCTCATAATCAGCCGGGTAGATAAGCTGAAAACGATTGGTGTGGATTTGGCGCCAGGTTACCGATGCCGGATCCTGTCCGTTGGAAACGTATTGAGCCATTATTTGTAAAGGAAATACCAAAAAAAAGGCCAGTATAGCCACATATTTTGTAAATTTCGATTGCTGAACGTTAGCGATTCTATGTACCATAAAACTTTGTCGGATGGAAAATTCAAAGATAATTATATATCAAATGCTGGTTCGTTTATTTGGCAACAAAATTAGCGCAAATGAGCCAAACGGAGACCTGACCACCAATGGCTGTGGTAAATTTAACGACATTACCCCCATTGCCCTAAAACGCTTAAAAAACTTTGGATACTCTCACATTTGGTATACGGGCGTTATTGAACATGCATCTGCTACCGGGTACAACGAATTTGGCATTAAAGCCAACGACGCTTCTATTTTAAAAGGCAAGGCCGGTTCTCCTTATTCCATACGGGATTATTACGATGTTTCGCCTGATTTAGCCGAAAACATACCTACCCGCATGAAGGAGTTTGAAAACCTGCTGAAGCGCACCCATAAAGAAGGCTTGAAAGCCATCATCGATTTTGTACCCAACCATGTTTCTCGCGCCTATAAGTCAGATAAAAAGCCCCGCGGAACCAAAGACTTTGGCGCTACCGACAATAAAAACACAGCTTTTGACAAGGACAACAATTTCTATTACATACCGGATGAATCGCTACACCTGCCTGTTGGCGGAAACTACACCGAACAACCTGCCAAAGCCACCGGAAACGATTGTTTTACGGCTACTCCTTCCATTAACGATTGGTACGAAACCGTAAAAATAAACTATGGGGTGGATTATGTAAAT
>JAUIMD010000421.1 GCA_030433225.1 Bacteroidia bacterium | reverse complement strand
GCGTCTATCCCAGGGATGAACGCACAATGGTTGCTACATTAACATCATAAAATGTATTGCTGAAAAAGTGATAGTGTAGTGTGGATATCGGGTGGTGGAGGGTCATTGGCCACCCAAAAAAGGGGGTGTGTTTGTGTGGGCAATGCCATATCCATTAAAACCAACGCGATTGGCAATTGTATGGCAAATTGAGTAAAGTCAAGCTCAAAAACAGGGGCCGAAAAATCATCCTGCAACTGATACAGTTGAATTTCGGTTTTACAACAACCTTCATCATCGCAACAGGCATCGGCCATCGAAGCCACGTCCACTTCCATCAACGTGCCGCCGCAATAATGACTGGCAACGCTTACCCCCGATGTGCTGAGCACAAAGAGGAACAGAAAGGTGATATGTATGGCTTTTTTAAACATTTCACGAACGAAAAGTGCACCAAAGGTACATACTTTATGGGTAAAGTGTTCTGAACCATTCAATTCATTTGCATTTTTTAGCATAGGGTGATTTGTACTAAAATTGTTTTATCCCCTGTAAAAGGTACGCACAGCCTCGTTTGCACGCAGGGGTTTATATTAACTTGCCGTATTATTCATTTCTAACTAAAAAAAATTATTATGAAGAGAATTTGTACTTTTCTACTGACTGCATTGTTCGTTAGTTCATTCGTATACGGACAAAAAAAATTAGCCTATGTTACTCTTGACAAGTCTGAAAACATGGTTGAATGGGCCTTGCCGCTTGACAATGATGTAATTGTTCAACTGTTGAATGCCGACCCTAACATTGAGGTAACCGTATTTTTATGTGACAATGACGGCAATGATTTAAATACCAGTGCTCCGGTGGATTTTACCGGCTTTGATGCCATTTTTGCTCAGGAAACATTTGGTTCAGGAGACAATGTTTGGAAAGAAGGCTATCCATTGCATATTGCTTCCTTACCACTTCCAACGGTATACAATAAAATGTATTCTTACAGAAATGGTCGTGCTTTCACGGCAGGAGAGGGAGCTTCGGTTGAGGCATTAAATACATACAAACTGATTGTTGACCAAGCGGGTCACGACATTTTTAAGGGGATTGATGTGTCATCGGGTGAAGTTGAAGTTGTGAAAGGCGGTGCTCATGATACCGGAGATACCGGAGAAAAAGGGATGCAATATAACACCGGAAATGTGGTAACCGGAAGCATCATGCTCGGACATCCGGATGGGGCTGTTGACCACGTACTGGCGTTGGATGAATTTCCTGTTGGTACTACAATCGACGGATATACCATTCCTGTAAAAGTGATTAGTTTTGGGATGAACTATGGTCAATTTGTTTATCCCGGAGATGACGATTCAGGGATTAATTTAACCACTGAGGGCCTAACCATTTGGAGAAATGCCATTTATATTGTGTGCGGTTTGGATGTACCCGATTCACCTGCAAGTTTACCTACCGCTATTGAAAGCGTTGAGGCCAATACACTTGCAGCCTATGCCATTCAAGGAGGAATTGTATTGCCCGAAAACCTGAATGCAAGCGTGTATTCTGTTTCAGGTCAATTGATTGCAAAAGAAGTGAACACTAATTTTATTGCCGTTAAACCCGGTATTTATGTGGTGCATACCCATAAAGGAATTGCAAAAATTGCGGTAAATCGATAAGTAGAATTTCCCGAAAATAAAAAGCCCGCTAAGAATTTCTTAGCGGGCTTTTCTATGTGGATTTGAAGCGGAGAGAGGGGGATTCGAACCCCCGGTACCAGTTTCCCAGTACGCATGTTTAGCAAACATGTGGTTTCAGCCACTCACCCACCTCTCCGGATTTTCATCCGTGCCTTTAAAAGACGGTGTGCAAAAGTAAAAAAAATTCAATAACCGCGATAGCTTTTCTTAAAAATATTCGTGTCCGGTAAAATATAGGGCCTAAACACCTGTAGGTGAATGGTTCGGCGGTTGAGCATCGTTGTTTTTAGATGTCGATGGCGGCTCCATTAAAATATAGCGGCGGTAATAACTAATCATTAGTGTGGTTAAGGGCAGGGCTATGATCATACCAATAAGTCCCAGCAAGCTGCCCCAAACAGTGAGGGAAAGCAAAATTATGGCCGGGTGCATACCCATTTGACGCCCCATAATTTTGGGAATAAGAAAGCTTTCCTGAAATCCCTGCACAATGGCAAATACGATGAAAACCGACAGCATTACCATGCCAAAATTCTGGTCAGTATCCATGGCTTTTAGCGCGGCCATAAATGCCAGCGGGATAAAGCCTATGGTTTGCAGGTAAGGCACCAGGTTAAGTACACCTATAAAAAGCCCCAGCAGTATGCCCAGCGGTAAATCTATAATGTAAAATCCGGTGGCAAAAAGTATCCCAACAATACTGGCAATAAGGGCTTGTCCCCTAAAATACTTGTTCATGCTGTGTTCTATGTCGTTGGTCATGTGTACCACAAACTCACGGTATTTTATGGGAATCATGCTTTTCCACTCGTGAGAAAGTTTTTCGTAATCCAGCAAAATAAAAACCACATAAAGGAGCACAATAAAAATGACCAACAAGGATAATACAAAATTCAGCGATTCGGAAAACACGCGCCATCCCTGTGTCAGTCCACGTTCAATGTATTTGGCAATGCTTTCCAGCGAGAGCAAATCCTTCACATCGGTGTTCATAAATAAATCGCGCAAGTATTCTTCCCAGGTATCGGGAATCAACTGAAAGTCGTGCCCCTGGGTAACAAATTCTTTTATCAGGTAGGCCATCTTTGATATTTCCATGGATACCGGTCCCATTAACAGCAGCACCATGGCGGTAACAAGCCCAGAAATACTCACCAGAGTGGCCACAATGGATACCAAGCGGTTTTTCAGCCTTAGTTTATACTGAAAAAGCTTTACAATGGGATAGAGGAGGTAGGCAATTGCCCAGGCGATAAAAAAAGGCATGAGAACGCCCTGTAATTTGCGGATGCCCATAAATATTGCAACCAGTATCAAGGCTCCAATAAGGATGCGTACCACCCGGTCAAAGGTAAATTCTCGTTCAAAATTCGGATTCATAG